>NZ_JBHSBY010000139.1:0-88314 GCF_042650905.1 Pedobacter jamesrossensis
TATGAAAATCAACACTTTAAACCAAAAAATAACATAAAAAAATATAAAAAATTTAAGCAAAATAAAAGGGCTGATCATTTTATTTATGATACAGCCCCTTTTTTTTAATATTCTATTGCTTAAGCTTTGTTTTTAGTATCCTGAACTTCCAAACGAATCGCTTGTGCTAAATTTTTTAAATCTTGCATACCTTTACGTATACGAGTTCCAGCTGCACTATTTCCTTTGTTATAAAACTTGTCTGCATCAGCTTCTAAAGCTGCAACCAAACTTTTTACTTCTTCAAATTTTTTCATTTTTTAGGGCTCCTATAATTTTAGGTTTTTAGTTTTAATTTTTTGTAAGTCTAATTTACAAGCGTTTACCTAAAAAAAAAACTTTTTAGAACACAAAAAACGGGCTCCAAACCGCTATTTTTCCACATTATGGGGGTTTATAAACATTAATGTTTGTAAATAAAAAAATAAATAACTGAAAATCAATAAATTAAAAATAACAAAAAACAAAAAAGCCCTTTAATTTATAATTAAAGAGCCTTTTAAAATATTATTAATTAAGCTATAGCGAATTGATTTTCTTTATAGTACCCGTTTTCTAGTTTTTCTGATACTTCACTAAAAGCATCCAATGTGCGTTGTACATCCTCAAGTGTATGAACAGCTGTAGGAATTAAACGTAATTCGATCATACCTTTAGGAATTACAGGATAAACTACGATTGAACAGAAAATACTGTAATTCTCACGTAAATCGAAAGTAATTGCTGTCGCATCTGTTAATTCACCCTTTAAGAAAACTGGTGTTACAACAGAATTTGTTACACCTAAATCGAAACCGCGTTCGCGTAGGCCTTTTTGAAGTGTAGTAGCAATTTCCCAAAGTTTATCCTTTAGTTGTGGTTGGCTTTTTAATAATTCCAAACGCTTTAACAAACCGATAACCATTGGCATTGGTAGTGCTTTGGCAAAAGTTTGAGAACGCATATTATATCTTAGGAAATTCGTAATTTCTTCAGTTGAAGCAACGAAAGCACCAATACCTGCCATAGATTTAGCAAAGGTTCCGAAATAAACATCAATACCTTCAATACAATCTTGCGCTTCGTGTGTTCCTGAACCAGTTTTACCCATAGTACCAAAACCATGCGCATCATCAACCAAAATACGGAATTCGAAATCCTTTTTTAGTTCGACAAGTTCTTTCAATTTACCTTGGGCACCGCTCATTCCGAAAACACCTTCAGTAATTAAAAGAATACCACCACCAGACTCCTTGGTTAACTTTGTAGCGCGTTCTAATTGTTTACGGGCACTATCGATATCATTGTGCTGGTAAACAAATCTTTTACCCATATGTAAGCGTAAACCATCAATAATGCAAGCGTGAGATTCTGCATCGTAAACAATTACATCATTTCTATCTACAAGTGTATCAATAATGGAAACCATACCCTGGTAGCCATAGTTTAATAAAAATGCATCAGGTTTACCTACAAAAACGGCTAGTTCTTGCTCCAATTGTTCGTGATATTTTGAATTCCCGCTCATCATCCTGGCACCCATAGGGTAAGCCATACCAAATTGTGCAGCAGCCTGCTCATCAGCCTTTCTAACTTCCGGGTGATTGGCTAAGCCTAAATAGTTATTTAAACTCCAAACCAAATGCTCTTTTCCTTTGAATTGCATGTGTGGTGCAATCTCTCCCTCTAATTTTGGAAATGAGAAATACCCATGAGACCATTTTTGGTGTTGACCAAGTGGGCCCATGTGCTTTGCTATTTTATCAAATATATCCAATGTATTATGTTTTATTGTACTAAAATTGTTGCGAATTTACGGTTTATTCGGCTTAAAATCAACAGGGTTAATGCTTTGCTTATCAATTAACTTTATTTAACAATCTAATTTTATGCCAAAAAAGCCCCAGATGTATAATCAGGGGCTTTAAAAAATTATATTTGGTTTATTTAATCAACATTATCATGTAAGAAAGAATTGTTTGGTCTGATTTCAGTACCACCATCCTGGTCATTACTTAAGGTAAATCGGCTAACCTGAGACTCTGAAGAATGCTGAACCTGCTGCAATTGCATTTGCTTACGTTTGTAAGCCGGTTCGTTTTCCAATTCTTGCAAGCCATTTGTGGTACGAAGTTTCATACTCAAATCTTTAAGGCGCATAATACGCTCTCTTGATTTTTTAAGCTGTTCTTCTACAGATTCATCGTTTTGATTATCATCTAAACCAACAACAGGCGTTTCTGGTTCTGGCATAGATTGCATTTCTGCAACAGGTGTTTCAAAAACAAATTCTGTTTCTGCAAGTTTAATCTCAAATTCAAATCCTGTTTCTGCAGGCGTTTCAGCTTGAGGCTCTTCTTCTACCAAAGTATGACGAATTACGTCATTTTCTGGCTCAGGATATTTCGGCGCTTCTGTTTTATTAAACATTCCACCAAATAAATCTGCCTGAGGAGTTTCATCTTTTGCCTTCATAACAGGCTCTAAAGACGGTACAGCTTTAGGTTGTATAAAAGAATTTACTGGCTCTACAACCCGAACCAGTGGTGCCTCTTCTGGGGTTAATAATGATATTTTCTTTTTATTTTTTTCTTCGTGAACGCGTTCTTCTGAAGTCTGAAAACCTGTAGCAATTATAGTTACAGATAATTTATCTTCCAAAGACTCATCCGTACAGTTACCCCAGATTAAATCAGCAGATAAACCTGCTTTTTCTTGGATATAATCTGTAATAATAGACACTTCATCCATTGTTACCTCACGTAAACCAGAACTAATGTTTAATAAAATATAACGTGCACCTTCAATTTCATTGTCTTTTAATAAAGGAGATGCCAAAGCGCCTTCAACTGCAAGTAAGGCACGTTCCTCACCATCTGCAGCGAAACTACCCATAATTGCAACGCCACTATCCTTCATTACCGTACGCACATCTTTAAAATCCACGTTTATGTAACCAGGAACAGTAATAATTTCGGCAATACCTTTTGCAGCAGTTGTTAAAATGTCATCGGCCTGCCCAAAAGCAGAGCCTAAAGTTAAGTTTCCGAAAATTTCACGCAATCTGTCGTTAGAAATTACAAGATAAGAATCTACGTATTTCTTCAGTTCTTCCATACCTTCATCAGCTTGCAACCTTCTTCTCTTTCCTTCGAAAGAAAACGGCGTAGTGATAATGGCTACTGTTAAAATGTCAAGCTCTTTAGCGGCTTTTGCAATAATCGGACTAGCACCTGTACCAGTACCTCCACCCATTCCTGCTGTAATAAAAAGCATTTTGGTTGTACTACCTAACATTGCTTTAATATCATCTATATTCTCTATAGCCGAATTTTTACCAACTTCAGGAATCGAACCAGCACCCATCCCCTCGGTTAAACTAGCACCTAATTGTACCTTGTTAGGTATAGGACTAGATTCCAAAGCCTGGGCATCGGTATTACAAATAATAAAATCCACACCAGTAATACCCGACAGGTACATATGGTTCACTGCGTTGCCGCCACCGCCTCCAACACCAATTACTTTGATGATTGATGACTTATCTTTTAACATTTCGAACTGCATATCTTTATGAATCAGTTGTTTAAAAATTCTTAAATTCTGTTCATTACTCAATGTAATATTAACACTTTTTCCACAGACGTTTTCCACAAGTGTTCATAATGTGGAAAACTCAGCTTTTGTGGAAAAAATTTAACTTTTCAAGTAATCTTCATCGCTAACATCCATATCATCCTGGATGAAAATTTTTGTTTTAGCAAGTAACTTATCGAATAAACCAGGGCCACGTTTTTCCTTTTCTTTTTGCGGTTTTGATTTATCAACAATTACAGTTCCTTTCTTAATTTCTACCTCCTGCTCTTCTGCACGTTGAATACCTTTTATTAGTAAACCAACACTGGTTGCATACATTGGACTTTTCAAATCATCGTAAATGGTTTTTGGCATGTCTTCATATTTGGATAAATGCTCGTTTGGATAACCAATACGACAATCTAAACCGGTTACATACTCTACCGCCTGAGATAAGTGTTTTAATAAAGCACCTCCACCAGTAATTACAATACCACCTATTAATTTTTTCTCATAACCTGAAGCTTTAATCTCATAATAAACATGCTCTATGATTTCTTCCATACGAGCCTGAATTACATAAGCAAGATTTTTAACCGAAATCTCTTTGGGCTCTCTACCACGTAGTCCTGGAACACAGATAATTTCATTCTCCTTATTTTCTTCGGCCAAAGCAGAACCGAAACGTGTTTTTAATAACTCAGCCTGGTTACGCATTACCGAACAACCTTCACGGATATCTTCTGTAACACTATTACCTCCGAAAGGAATAACAGCAGTATGACGAATAATCCCCTCGTGAAAAATTGCAATATCAGTTGTGCCACCACCTATATCAACCAAAGCAATACCAGCCTCTTTTTCTTCATCGCTCAACACCGATTCAGAAGAAGCCAAAGGCTCAAGAATTAAATCTTGAGTTTGAAGACCTGCATTGTTTACGCATTTAATAATATTTTTAACAGCCGTTACTTGTCCAGAAATGATGTGGAAGTTCGCTTCAAGACGCACACCAGCCATACCAATTGGATCTTTAATGCCCGGCTCGTTATCAATGGTAAATTCCTGTGGTAAAACATGAATAATCTCTTCTCCAGGAGGCATAACCAGCTTAAACATATCGTCAATTAACTTGTCGATATCCTTTTTTCCGATTTCGTTATTTAATTCTCTTCTGGTTAAAATGCCACGATGCTGCAAACTTTTGATATGCTGCCCCGCAATACCAACGTTAACCACCTGTATTTCTACGTTTGATTGTCCGCTGGCTATTTCTACAGCTTGAGCAATCCCCTGAACAGTTTTCTGAATGTTAGAAACTACCCCGCGGGTTACACCTGCTGATTCGGCTTTACCGATGCCTAAAACTTCGATTTTGCCATGTTGTGTTCTGCGACCTACGATAACACATATTTTTGTAGTACCGATATCCAGGCCGACTACAATTGGAGACTGACTGGTAAATTTTGCCTTGTCCATATTCGTTAATTTTGTTGAGTTATATATTTTGTTGTTGAAAAGGGATCTTATTTATTTTTTTTCTCTGCTGCCGTTTTTTGCTTTAGAGCACGTTCATCTGCCATTCTCTGGGCAAAAGTTTTTTCTTTTTTTTCCGCTGGCTTTTGTTCGGCAGTTTTAGGCTTTTCCTTCTTTGCCACCAGTTTTGATTCCGTTGTTTTTGCAGGCTCTTTCTTTACAGTTGTTTTGGAAGTTTCAGCTTTGGCTTTTTCCTTTTTTACTTCGACTTTTGGAGCAATTACTTTAGGTTTAACTATTGGTGTTGCTGGTTTAGGTTTAGCGGCAATAACAGGCTTTTCATCCCTTTTCTCTGGTTCACGATCATCTCGGATACCATCATTTTTCATTGCATCAGCTATAGAATTACGTATCAGAGAATCAGAAACCTTTCTGGTGATACTTAAACTATCTGCGGCCGAAAGTACTTTTGCATGCTTAGGTATTCCTGAGGAATCTCTTTTTTCGCAAACTATCTGATTTGTGTATTTAATATTAATAGTTCTGTAAGTTTCCCAGCCAACCTGGGGCATCGCTTTCTTATAAAAAATCAAAAGATTTTTCATCTTTTTATCCAACGAATCCGCAGTACCTAAAATAATACGTTGGTTCCCGACTCTCGGTATGAGTTCAATATCATTTTTTGCATCTACAATTATTTGTTCAATTTGGTTATCCCAGAGTGTATCCTTTTTAATATACTGAGCCGTTTTATATAAATCGCGAGCCATTTGTGTTCTCAGGGTATCAACACGTGTTCCGAATACTTCCTGAATATTACCAGTTGCAACAAGTACATTGGCGGTAAAGTTTGGCGAAATCGGCATTTTTAAACCATCATTATCAATATAAAAATCCTGACCCGTTAGATTTAAAACCCTAAGTATTGGCTGACGCTGTTTTATTTCAATATGCAACACACCATCCATATCCACAAAAACCTTAGCAAAGCCTATGTAAGGGTTTGCCTGTAATTTTTTCTCAATCTGATGAATATTGATTTTTTCCAGATTGCGCCCAATTAAAATACCCTGATCTTCTCTTAAAATTTGATCAATTTCTTCCCGTTCTATAAAATTGTCAGCCCCAGGAATTAATATCTTAACATTAGTACACTTTACAGTTTGTTTTTTAACGTTTATAAAACTTAACAGCACTACCAATCCTGCCAGGCTGATTAGCCAGGCAAAGCCAGTAAATATTGCGTTCCAGTTTATTCGTTTAAACATGGTTTAGTGTATTTTTTAAAGGTTCAATTAGTGTATCTATGTCTCCGGCACCAACTGTTAAAATCAATTCGGGTTTTGTTTTATCCACATGCTCAATCACGAAGTCTTTTCCACAAACTCTTTTATTAGTCATTGTTATTTTATCCAATAAAAACTGAGCATTCACCCCCTCTATTGGCAACTCCCTCGCCGGATAAATCTCCAATAACATCAATTCATCTGCTGTACTTAAAACTTTTGCAAATTCATCGGCAAAATCTCTGGTACGGGTAAATAAATGTGGTTGAAAAATAACGGTCAGTTTCTTTTCAGGATACAATTGTCTAACCGCATCAAAACAAGCTTTTAGTTCTTCAGGATGGTGTGCATAATCATCAATATAGATCTGCTTAGTATTATTTACAATGTATTCAAATCTGCGTTTAACGCCTTTAAAGTTTGCTACAGCTTGTTTAATTTTATCAGCATTTATTCCTAATTGCAGCGCTATTGCAATGGCAACAGTTGTATTCTCTACATTATGTTTACCTGGCAACATTAAGTTCAAATCTTTAATTTGAGTTGTACTATCCGCATAATCAAAAACAAATTTTGAACCTTCAACCCTTAAGTTTTCTGCCCTGGCAGTAGCCGTTTTGTTTGCAGCATAACTGATTGCATCTTTTATTGGCAAACCTTCACGAGCATATATCGTACCTTCTGCCTTGAGTTGATCAGCAAAAAGGTGAAAAGATTCTTCAAGCTGACTTTTATCACCATAAATATCGAGATGGTCTGCATCCATTGAGGTGATTACCGCAACATCGGGATGTAGGGTTAGAAACGACCTATCATACTCATCAGCCTCAACTACTACAACATTATTGGCACCAAATAAAACATTGCTATTGTAGTTACTTGTAATACCGCCCAAAAATGCAGTACAATCGTAACCTGTATCTTTTAAAATGTGAGCTATAATGGATGAAGTTGTTGTTTTACCATGAGTGCCAGCCACTGCGATGCAAAACATGCCTTTACTGATGATTCCTAAAACTTCAGAACGTTTTTTTAAGCTAAAATTTTTGTTTTTGAAGTGATTTAAAATTTTTGAATCTTTTGGAATAGCGGGCGTATAAACAATCAGCGTATCATCATGATTATCCAAAAATGCGCAAGGCAAAGTTCCAGGCTCATCCAAATAAGAAATCAAAATACCCTCAGTTTCTAATGTTTCAGTTAAATTGGTTCTGGTTTTATCATAACCACAAACTAACACACCTCTCTTCGCAAAATAACGGGCAAGCGCACTCATACCGATACCACCGATACCCACGAAATACACTCTAATTATTTTACTTAATTCCATTTTTTTAAGTTAAAAGCTGAAAGAGTTAAGCTTAAAGCTTTCCTTTCAACTGTAAATTCTATTTTTCTATATCGTAAAGATTGCTGCAATGACGGTTTGTAATTGCTTTGATCTTTCAGCGCTAGCTTTAAGCTATTATTAGTTTTAAAACTTCATTCGCAATAATTTCATCAGCAGCTGGCAATGCCATCTTTCCAATATTTTCAGAAAGTGTTTCTCCATAAGCCTTATCTTTTAATAATCTTAATGCCTCGGCAACTAAGGTATCTTCAGCAGAACGATCGTTAATTAAAACCGCTGCATTATTTTTTACTAATGCTAAAGCATTTTTAGTTTGATGATCTTCAGCTACATTGGGTGAAGGCACCAAAATAACCGGCTTTTTGATTAAGCAAAGCTCAGCTATTGTTCCAGCTCCTGCCCGGCTGATGATAACATCGGCAGCGGCATAAGCCAAATCCATTTTATTCAAAAACTCCAGAATGCGCACATTTGGGTGATAATCTAAACCCAATCTTTCTATAATTCCCTTATAATAAAACTTACCCGTTTGCCATATAACCTGAACATCCTGCTCAATAATATCTGGCAAATGCTTTTCAATACTTTTATTCAAAGTCCCTGCACCAAGGCTACCACCTGTTACCAGAATAGTTTTCTTTAGCGGATCTAGCTTTAAAAGTTCTGCACCTGAATAGTGTTTGCCTTTTATATCTACAACTTCTTGCCTTACAGGATTTCCTGTTTTTAATATTCTATCTGCGGGAAAAAACTGATCCATATCATCGAAAGCCACACAAATCTTCGATGCTTTTTTACCAAGCCATTTGTTCGTTACCCCGGCATAGGAGTTCTGTTCCTGTATTAAATATGGAATTCCTTTTAAAGAAGCCGCATATAGTAAAGGACCAGAAGCATAACCACCAACACCTACAACCGCATCAGGTTTAAAGTCATTAATCAATTGCATCGCTTTGCGAACACTGCCAAGAACTTTAAAAGGCAAAGCAAGATTCTTAACAATTGATCCGCGTTGAATACCACTGATATTTAAGCCAACAATCTTATATCCGGCCGCCGGAACTTTTTCCATTTCCATGCGACCAATTGCGCCCACAAATAAAATTTCACAGCCAGGCACAATGCGTTTTAATGCATTGGCAATGGCAACGGCGGGAAAAATGTGCCCGCCTGTGCCACCTCCTGATATGATAATTTTTGGGGAATTATTCATTTTATATTTAAGTTTAAAGCTAAAAGACCAAAGTCTAAAGCTTTCTTATTTCGTTTATTAATATTTAATTTTTGCTATGCTTTCAGCTTTAGACTTTAAGCTTTCTATCCCATCGCAGGAATTTCTCCAATAATAACTTTATTAGTTTTTTCTTTATCTGTTATACTTTTTCCAGCTACATTTTCTTCAACATCTCTGCTTACACTCAAAATAATACCAAAAGCAACGCTGGTAAAGATCATCGATGTTCCACCCATACTTACCAAGGGAAGCGGCACACCTGTAACTGGTCCTAGCCCTACAGCTACCGCCATGTTTGCAAAAGCCTGAATTGTTAAACTAAAGCTTAATCCGGCAGCCAGTAAAGCGCCAAATGCCTTTGGCGCTCTGGTTACAATTTTCACACATCGGTATAAAAGCACCAGGTAGAGTACCATAATCACAATTCCTCCAAAAGTTCCCCATTCTTCAATAATAATGGCGAAAATAAAATCAGAATAAGGGTGTGGAAGAAAATTACGCTGGGTACTATTTCCTGGCCCTTTACCGAAAACTCCTCCAGTAGCCAAAGCAATTTTTGCCTGGTCGGCCTGAAAAGTCTTGTCAGAGTGCTGCATCTCCGGATGTAGGAAAGTATTAATACGAGATTTGTAAGTCGCCCTTCTCGGACCTAGAAATCCAACAATTAACAATAAGACAAGGCCGCCCGCACAAACTATTGAAATTTGTTTAATGCTGATTCTTCCTATAATTAAAAGCAGAATACTAACCCCAAAAAGCATTAATGCTGTAGACATATTAGCCAAAGCTATCAACACGAAAACAGAGCATACAGAAGCCATAATAGGAATAAATGATTCCCTTAAATCTTTTATATTTTCTTGCTTCTTCGTTAACATTCGAGCGAGAAAAGTAATTAACGCTAATTTTGCCAAATCGGAAGTTTGAAAAGTTAATCCTATTACCGGTATTTTTACCCAACGTGATGCATCATTTAGGTTTGTTCCGAAAATTAAAGTATAAATTAGCAGTGGTATTGTTATTATCATCAGTATTTTGGATATACCGGCATAATAACGGTAATCCAATAAATGAGAAATATAAATCATCCCGATACCTAATAAAACAAAAATCAGGTGTTTGGTTAATAGTAACTTTTCAACTGCTTCTCCTTTTTTATACGCAAGTGTGCCTGTAGCACTATAAACTGCCATTACAGATATAAGCGAAAGCAGAATGATGATTAACCAAATCCATCTGTCGCCTTTTGTTTTGTTAAGTAAAGCTTGAAACATGTGTTAAACCTCCTTCTATAATTCTTTTACTGCCGCTTTAAACTGGTTACCGCGGTCTTCATAATTTTTAAACAAATCGAAACTTGCACAAGCCGGAGAAAGTAAAACTGCATCTCCGCGTTTTGCTAAATGAAAGGCAATTTGTGTCGCTTCATCAGCAGAGAATGTATTTACAATCACTTCTACATCATCCTCAAATGCATCGTGAATGCGTTTATTATCCTTTCCTAAACAAACAATTGCCTTCACCTTGCTCTTTATCAAATCTTTGAGCATGTTGTAATCATTTCCTTTATCTACTCCACCCATAATCAAAACCACATCACTTGTCATACTCTCCAAGGCATACCATGTAGAATTTACGTTTGTTGCTTTGCTATCATTAATAAAATCGATTCCAGAAATTTTGGCCACATGTTCTAATCTGTGCTCAATATTTTTGAAATTGCCCATGCTCTCGCGAATGGTCTCATTTCTTAACTCTAAAACTTTAGCAACAATGCCCGAAGCCATAGAATTATAAATGTTGTGCTTGCCTTGTAGGGCTAAATCTGAAATAGACATGGTTAGTTCGTTATTTGGTTCTGTGTGAATGTGTATTGTATCGTCTTGTAGGTATGCGCCAATCTCAATTTTTTTTACAATTGAAAAAGGGTATGTTTTTGCCATAGGTGATAAGCCTTTAAGCGCTTTTAAGCTTTCTTCATCATCAGCACAGTAAATAAATACATCTGCCGCTGTTTGATTTTGGATAATGCGCATTTTAGATGCAGCATAGTTTTCCAGCTTGTAATTGTAACGATCTAAATGATCGGGTGTAATATTTAATAAAACGGCTATATCTGCTTTAAACTGAAACATATCATCCAGCATGAAGCTCGAAATTTCTAATACGTACCAATCAAACTCACCATCGGCAACCTGCGCCGCAAAACTTTGCCCGATATTCCCTGCAAGCCCAACATTAACGCCTGCGTTTTTCAGAATATGGTAGGTAAGTAAACTCGTTGTAGATTTACCGTTCGAACCTGTAATACAAACTGTTTTGGCATTTGTATATCTTTTCGCAAACTCAATTTCAGAAATAACCGAAGTACCTTTGGCAATTAATTTTTTTATAATTGGAGCCGTTGCCGGAATTCCAGGGCTTTTTATTACCTCTGTTGCATTTAATATCAGCGCTTCAGTATGTCGCTCAGATTCAAAAGCAACACCCAATTTTTCAAGTGCAGCTTTGTATTTATCAGTTATTACACCATAATCTGAAACAAAAACATCAAAACCTTTTTGCTTGGCTAGCTTGGCCGCACCTACGCCGCTCTCACCTGCACCTAAAATTACTACACGGCTCGCCCCTGCCATTGCTGACTTAGGTTGAATTGGGTTTTGTGTAGTATGATTAGGTTGCATTTTTATTTAAATATTTTGTTATTACCTTAACTTTAAAGTCACTATAGTCATGATAGCTAGCATAATTCCAATAATCCAGAACCGGGTTACGATCTTCGCCTCATGGTATCCCTTTTTTTGATAATGATGATGTAAGGGTGCCATCAATAGAACCCGCTTGCCTTCTCCAAATCTTTTCTTAGTGTATTTGAAATAAGAAACCTGCATAATAACCGATACAAGTTCTACTAAAAATATACCGCATAGAATAGGAATTAAAAGTTCTTTGCGAATCATAATTGCAAACGATGCAATAATTCCGCCGATAGCCAAACTTCCTGTATCGCCCATAAAAACCTGAGCCGGATAGGAGTTGTACCATAAGAAACCTACACAGGCACCAACAAACGCACCAGCAAAAATCATTAGCTCTCCCGAATTCGGGATGTACATAATATTCAGATAATCGGCAAAGCCAACATTACCCGAAACGTATGCCAAAATTCCTAAGGTGGTTCCAATTACGGCCGAAGTTCCGGTAGCCAGTCCATCAATTCCATCTGTTATATTTGCCCCATTTGATACTGCGGTGATAATGAAAACGGTGAAGGCAAGGAAAACCAGAAATGCATATTTCTCATAACCATCACCTAAAAATTTAAGAACTTTAGCATAATCAAATTCATTATTCTTATAGAAAGGAATATTGGTTTTAGTTGATTTTACATCTTGAGTGTAGTAGAAAGTTTCGCCTTTTTGACGTAAAACCATGGGTGCATTAGAGGTCGTTTTCACGTTATCCTGAACTGTTTCTCTAACCACAATATTTGGATTAAAATACATTGTCCAGCCTACAATTAAACCTAAGCCCACCTGACCAACAACTTTGAAACGCCCTGCCAAGCCCTCTTTATTTTTTTTGAATACCTTAATGTAATCATCCAAAAAGCCAATAGCGCCCATCCAGATTGTTGTAATAATCATTAGAATTACATATACATTTGAAATATTAGCAAAAAGCAATGTCGGGATCAAAATGCCAAGCAAAATAATGATACCACCCATTGTTGGTGTACCTTGTTTTTGCATCTGGCCTTCTAAGCCTAAATTCCTCACTGTTTCGCCAACCTGTTTTTTATGTAAATAATCAATTAGTCTACGCCCGTAAACAGTTGTAATTATCAAGGATAAAATAATAGATACCGAGGCACGGAAAGTGATATATTGAAACAACCTTAATCCAGGTATATCATAATGCTTATGCAGGTATTCGAATAATAAATATAACATTAGCTGGCAGGGTTTAATTGTTCAAGTAAAATCTCTTTATCATCAAAATGGTTACGTACACCATTAATTTCCTGGTACTTTTCGTGGCCCTTACCCGCTATAAGAATAATATCTCCGCTTTTCGCTAAATGACAAGCTGTTTTTATAGCTTCTCTTCTATCCAAAATGGATATTGTTTTACGTTTATTTGTTGGTGAAACCCCTGCTTCCATTTCCGAAATAATAACTGCCGGGTCTTCAGTTCGTGGATTATCTGAAGTAAGAATAACTTTATCACTCCAATCGCAGGCTACCTGCGCCATAACCGGACGTTTGGTTTTATCTCTATCGCCCCCACATCCAATTACGGTAATCACTTGTTCAGTTCCTTTTCTGATATCTGCAATTGTTCCAAGCACATTCTGAACCGCATCAGGGGTGTGAGCATAATCTACAATACCAATAACTTTATCAGCCGAAACAATATAGTCAAAACGGCCCTCTGCGCCTGTTAAACGACTTAAAAGCGTTAAAACTTTTAATTTGTCCTGCTCCAAAAGAATAGCTGTACCATAAACAGCAAGTAAATTATATGCGTTAAACGAACCAATTAATTTGAAATAAACATCTTCATTATCGATATCTAGATGCAAGCCACTAAAACCATTTTCTGTAATTTTAGCTTTGAAATCAGCAAGCTGCTTCAATGCATAAGTCTTTTTATAGGCCTTGGTATTCTGCAACATCACCATACCGTTTTTATCATCGATATTAGTTAATGCAAAAGCTGTTTTCGGCAATACATCGAAAAATGCTTTCTTAGCCTTTAGGTAACTATCAAAAGTTTTGTGGAAATCTAAGTGATCATGAGTGAGGTTTGAAAAAACCCCTCCAGAAAAATTAAGCCCCTCAATTCTATGTTGCGACACCGCGTGGGAACTAACTTCCATAAAGCAATAATCACAGCCGGCATCAACCATATCCCTCAATAATGCATTTAATGCTAAAGGATTTGGAGTGGTGTGTGTTGCGGCAACAACAACATTATTTACATAATTTTCTACCGTTGATATTAGACCAGTTTTATAGCCTAAATCTTTAAATAGCTTAAATAAAATTGTTGCAATAGTAGTTTTACCGTTGGTGCCGGTAATTCCAATCAGCTTTAAATCATTAGATGGGTTTCCATAGAAATTGCCAGCCATAATACCTAAAGTAATAGAAGTATTTTCGACTTTTATATAAGTAACATCAAAATCATTAATTTCAGGCAGGTTTTCACAAATAATAGCTTTAGCTCCCTGAACTATAGTTTGTTCGATAAAAAGATGACCATCAGCAACTGTACCTGTTATCGCAAAGAAAACATCATTTTCAGTTACCTTACGCGAATCAAAGTTTAGGGTATTAACTTCCCTATCGGTTCTGCCAACCAACTCTTTTATCGTTACACCATATAGTAAATCCTGTAATTGCATATATTTTATTTTTGAATGAATGTCTTTGTTAATCTATCATCCGTTCAATCTTTAATTCAATAATTCATTTTAATCTAGTTGTATATCAACTGCTAATCCTTTACCCACTTTCGTCCCAGCTTGCACTGATTGCCGTATCACTCTTCCCGAGCCTGTTACTCTTGTTTTTAATCCTGCATTTCCCAATAGATATAGCGCATCCTTTAAACCCATTCCAGCCACATTTGGCATTACCCCTTTACGCTCGTTGTTTTCTTGAAAAATTGTTCCTGCGCTTGTATCTATGGTGTTATAATATTCTGATTTAGACGCAAAAAGTGGCTTAAATCCAAATGCCCTGTAAACTTTTTGGGTAGCCTTACTTTGTCCGGATTTTGTAGGAGGATTTCCTGTATTACCGACCAGTCGTTCAGGTACGTCGTTATACATTTGCATATCGCTAGCGTAAATTCTATCTGCAATCTCTCTGAAAACCGGACCAGAAACCAAAGCACCGTAGTAAGAACCCTTTGGATCATTAATAACTACAATAAGTGAGTACTTTGGCTTATCAGCAGGGAAATAACCCACAAAAGATGCCTGATACTGTTTATTTGCTTTATAGCCTTTGTTTGCATCTGCAACCTGTGCTGTACCTGTTTTACCCGCAATTTTATAAAGCGGATTGTAAACAATTTGCTTACCACTTCCTTCAGTAACCACACCCTCAAGCATCTTTTTAATTTTACTCAAAGTAACATCAGAGCATATTTGTTCGTTAATTACACGTGCTTTAAACTGTTCAATAGGGTTACCCAATCTTCTTATTTCCTTTACAAAAATTGGCGCCACATACTTACCGTTATTCGCAACAGCGTTATAAAATGACAACATTTTAAGCGGTGTAAGTTGCATTTCATAACCATAAGCCATTTGTGGTAAGGTCATATTTTTATTCCAACTTTTATTTTCCGGATTTTTAACAACTGGTTTTGCCTCCCCAGGAATTTGAAGTTGAAGCTTTTCGTTTAAATGCCACTCGTACAAATGATCTGTAAATTTTGATGGATTTTCTTTATAGTTACTATTTATCAGGTAAGCAATAGCGGCATTTGAAGATTGCTCGAATGCTTTTTTTACCGTAACCACCCCAATACTCCCGTGCGAATCCTTAATCAAGTGCCCAGGAATTTGATAATTCCCTGTCGCGACCATTGTATTGGTATCTACCTTTTTATCTTCTAGCAAAGCCATATATGAGGCCAATTTAAAAGTTGAACCAGGATCCTGATTTCCAGCGATGGCATAATTAAACTTTTCTTTATAAACACCTTCTTCCACTTTCGAAAAATTAGCAACTGCCCTGATTTCGCCAGTCGCAACTTCCATTAAAATAGCGGTACCGTGATCAGCTTTACTTGCAATTAATTGCTTTTCTAAAGCACTTTGGGTCAAATCCTGCATATTCACATCAATAGTAGAAATGATATCTGCTCCATCTTTTGGCGCTACTTCCTCTTCTTCATTAACCGGTACATAAACGCCACCAGCAATACGCTGCATTAACCTTCTGCCGGTTTCTCCGTTTATATATTGAGTGTAAGCTCCTTCTAAACCAACTCCATTTGCAACATTCGCATTTTTATAACCTATGGTACGTGCCGCTAAAGCCTTGAAAGGCAGAATGCGCTTATTTTGTTGCACGGCGATTAAACCACCACTAAACTTTCCGATATTATATAATGGAAAGGTTCTGATGGTTTTTAAATCTGCATAATTCACTTTACGTCGAATCAGCAGGTAACGTGCACTATCTTGACGACCACTCCGAAGCATTCTTGAGTACTCTTTTGCCGTTTTATCCTGAAATAACTGGGCAAGTTTAAAAGCCAAAGAATCTACCTTTTCGTTAAAGACCTTATCATCAGCAATACCGCCAGCGAACATATCCATATGCAATTCATATTCCGGAACTGACGTGGCAAGCAAGCTTCCATCATTAGAATAAATGTTTCCACGGGTAGCCTCAACGGCCATATATTTTGTAGAAAGACTATCTGCCATAGCTTTCCACTTATGCCCCTGCACAAACTGCACCTGCCCAAGACGTAAAAATACCGCCAAAGCAAAAAGCACGATTAAGCCAAATGCCAGATATACACGAAGCAATATATTTGCTCTAATATTCATCGCTTTTAACAATTAGTTTTTTTGGTGGTTCAATTAATTCTTTTATTCCAAGAGTATCTACTTTTTTGGCAACTTCGGTTAGTTTACTTTTAAACATCAGGTCTGCCTTTAAGGATTTATACTCCCATCTTAACTCTTTAACTTCTTTATTTAGCTTATCAATTCGGCGAACATTATTCACTGCAAAATGACTATTTGCGATATAAACCATGCACAAAAGCGCCAGAAAGCACAAAAACGGCAATGCATCTGTTGCCGCTTCTTTTGATATTACCCCTTCTGTAAAAAATTTTCCGATAAAAGTTTCACTAAACTTTTTATCATCTTCTGATTTTACTTTTTCAGTTTTAACCCTTTCGGATTTTATCTTCAATTCAGGTTCAGGGCTGAATTCCTCATCATCTATATCTTCTCTGAACTTGTTCATATCTTCTCCGCTATTCTTAATTTCGCACTGCGAGCCCTGTTATTTTGAGCAATCTCTTCATCAGAAGCGATTATTGCTTTGCGTGTAATAACATTAAACGGCTTCTGCTGATTGCCGAAAAAATCCTTTTCAACTTCCCCTTGAAATTTACCTTTCGCCATAAAATTTTTAACTGGTCTATCTTCTAAAGAATGATAAGACATCACCACTAAATGACCACCAGGTTTTAATACATCGGCAGCTTGCTGCAGAAAATCCTCAAGCACTTTTATTTCTGCGTTTACCTCGATTCTTAATGCCTGGAATACCTGTGCTAAATATTTATTCTCTTTTCCCTTTGGGATATATGCTGAAATAGCTGATTTGAAACTATCGATATCCGTGTAAGATTTCTCTAAACGAGCCGTCACCACCGCACGGGCTAAAGATTTTGCATTTTTAACCTCGCCATAGATTCCGAAAATTTTATGCAACTTATCTTCAGAATAAGTATTCAAAACCTCGGCAGCAGTTAAAGAGCCGTTTCTATCCATTCGCATATCTAAATCTGCATTGTGACGAATAGAAAATCCACGTTCGGCAACATCAAATTGATGAGAAGAAACACCTAAATCGGCTAAAATACCATCTACCTGCTTAAATCCTTTTAAACGAAGGTTGTTTTTAAGAAATCCAAAGTTCTGGTCGATAAAGATAAATCTGGGATCGGTAGGGATATTTTTTTGTGCATCCAAATCCTGATCAAAAGCAATCAGTCTGCCGTTTGGACCCAAATGTTTCAAAATTTCTTTCGAATGACCACCGCCACCAAAAGTTACATCAACATAAACACCATCCGGCTTGATATTCAATCCATCAATGCAAGGCTGAAGCATTACTGGTACATGATAATTACTCTCCATCAGTACCTCCTTTTTTAGGAACCATCACTTTTTGAGCTAATGCTGCAAAATTTGCTGGTGTGCTATCTAAAATATCTTCGTAAGCATTTTTATCCCAAACCTCTATACGATCGAGCTGGCAAGCAAGAACAATATCAGAACCTATACCAGCATATTCGCTAAGTGATTTTGGCAACAATACACGACCGGCAGCATCCAGAGAAAGCTCTGAAGCACCACGAGTAAAAGCCCGGATGAATTTTCTATTTTCCTCATCATACACATTAAGTGTACTTAGCTGAACAACAATACCATCCCAAACGCTTTTCGGATAAATAACAAGATTTTTTTCGAAACCCCGGTTTATAACTAAGCCCTCACGCTCAACATCAGGCAATTGTTTCTTAAGCGCAGCAGGTACCATAAGGCGTCCCTTTGCGTCAAGTTTACAATCGAATTCTCCCAAAAGTTGAGTCATAGTGGTATTTACACTTTTTATGTAGTGTAAAAGTAAATAGTTCTACCACTTTTTACCACTTTTTACCACAAAAAAGTTTTCCACATACTTTTTCTCCCACTTGGACTGCAAAAAGATAAGAAAAAAAAATCGTAAGAAATATAAGAAATCAGCTTAAACACTGATAAAAAGCGAGTTATATCAAAAAAATAAAATTTTTAAAAATCTATATCTCACTAAAAAAATAATTTATTCATTACCCAATAAAGAATTCAAATCTAAGCACATTGCATACATTTTAGCCAAAATTTTACTCACATTAGCAGGAATAAGAGCCAGCCGAACTTTTTATGTTATCTGCTAATCAGGATAAACAGATTAGCTATAAAAAAAACCCAAACCACACAAATCTAGTGACCTGCATGGGTTGGGTTTAAAAAAATTATTAAAATTATAGCTAGCCATCAATAAATAGCCGCTAATTTAGAATAGGCTTACCTATTATTCCTACCAGTAAACACTATAAAGCGCAACAATTAAACCTATAATAATTAATGCACCAACGGCAAAGCTTTTTGATGTTTTAAACATTTTAACATCAATTTCTAAGCCTTTCTCATTTACTCCTTTTTTACTCTCTATCATACTTATAATATACATTCCTATTATGCAGAAAATAAATACAAAGCCCATCCTATCAAGAAATGGAATTTCATACAACATCGTGCCGTTTTCTTGCTTAACAAGTTTAGAGAAGCCCATGCCTGATAACCAGGAAAGATCTGTTAGTTTAGGTAAGAACTTTAATAACAACGAGAGACCAAAACCCCCAATTGTGGCAAATAACGCCGCATTTGAAGTTGTTTTTTTCCAGAAAAAGCCCAGAATAAACATGGCAAAAATACCAGGAGAAACGAAACCAGTATATTCTTGAATATATTGAAAGCCGCCTTTTTTATCGATACCTAAATGAGGTGCAATTAACACGCCTAAAACCATGGCTACAACGATGGTAATTTTTCCGGTTAAAACAAGATTCTTCTCAGTCGCATCGGTTTTAAGAACTTTTTTATAAATATCTAAAGTAAAAATAGTTGCAATACTATTGGCTTTACCAGCTAAAGAAGCAACAACCGCTGCAGTTAAAGCTGCAAAAGACAAGCCTTTTAATCCGGCGGGCAATAAATTTAAAAGCACCGGATATGCCCTATCGGGATTTACCGAACCATCCTGCAACATCTCTGCCTGGAATGCACCGTCTTTATATAAAACATAAGCAGCTATACCAGGTAACACGACAATAATCGGCATTAAAAGTTTCAAAAACGCTGCAAATAAGATACCACTACGTGCAGTTTTTAGATCAGCACCTAAGGCCCTTTGAGTTATATACTGATTGCAACCCCAATAGTTTAGATTTACAATCCACATACCACCAACCAAAACACTCAAACCTGGTAAATCGATATAATTTTCGTTATCTGGTTTCAGAATCATGTGAAAATGTTCTGATGCTTTAGAAGTCATCAGGTTATAGCCTTCCAGGACTCCTTTTGTTCCATAATGATCGGAAACCAAATTTAAGGCCAGATAGGTTGTGGCAAGCCCACCTAAAATTAAAAAGAATACTTGTATAACGTCGGTATAGCCAATTACCTTCATTCCACCAAGGGTAATTATAATTGCAAAGCCAGCGATGGCATACATACAGAAATCAATATTGAAGCCTGAAATACTACTAACCGCCAGAGCACCTAAATACAGGATGGAAGTTAAATTTACGACAACATATAACAAAAGCCAGAACACAGCCATTATCATTGCCACGGTACCATTATAGCGCTGATGCAGAAATTGGGGCATTGTCGAAATCTTATTTTTCAGATATACTGGAATAAAAAATACGGCGACCACAATTAGCGTAGCTGCAGCCATCCATTCATAAGTTGCGATTGCCAATCCCATTTTAAAACCAGAGCCACTCATTCCAATAAACTGTTCTGCAGAAATATTTGAAGCAATTAAGGAAGCTCCAATTGCCCACCAGGTTAAAGAACCCTCGGCCAGAAAATAATCTTTTGAACCAGTTGAAGCAGATTTCTTTTTATTGTAAATGTAAAGCCCGTAAGCGGCAACAATGACGAAATACACCAAGAAGACGATGTAATCCTTTGTATCAAGTAAGTTATTTTTCATTAATTTATTTGGTTAGGTTTAATATGCCATATAATCAAATATAGATTATATGGCAATAAAAACTTTATAAAAGTTTTAAATATATCTGTTTATAATGTTCTCCAGATATTCCTGCTTTCCGCTAATCACTTTAGGCTCCCCGTTTTCGGCAGCATAATTTCTTAAATCTTCTAAAGTAAGTTTTCCTTGCTCAAAATTAGCCCCTTTACCACTATCAAATGAAGCATAACGATCTGTTCTTACTTTTTTATAATCTGATTTTTGAAGAATGGCATCGGCAGTAATCAGCGCTCTGGCAAAAATATCCATACCCCCAACATGTGCATAAAATAAATCCTGCGGATCAGTTGAATTACGTCTGATTTTTGCATCAAAATTAACACCACCGCCTTGTAAACCACCACCTTCTAAAATGATAAGCATGGCTTCTGTAAGTTCATTAATATCGTTTGGAAACTGATCAGTATCCCAGCCATTTTGGTAATCGCCACGATTTGCATCAATTGAACCTAATAAACCGCTATCAACAGCAACCTGAAGCTCATGCTGAAAAGTATGTCCAGCTAGCGTTGCATGATTGACCTCAAGATTAAGTTTAAAATCATTTAATAAATCATATTGCTGCAAAAATCCTTTCACTGTAGCCGCATCATAGTCATATTGATGCTTAGATGGCTCGCACGGTTTAGGTTCAATAAAAAAGGTACCCTTGAAACCTTGTTTGCGAGCATAATCTTTGGCGGTATGTAAAAATTTAGCCAAATGCTCTTGCTCGCGTTTCATATTAGTATTCAGCAAACTCATGTATCCTTCTCTGCCTCCCCAAAACACATAATTTTCTCCTCCTAATGCAATTGTTGCATCTAAAGCCGATTTAACCTGGGCAGCACCATGCGCTAATACATGAAAATCGGGGTTTGTAGATGCACCATTCATATATCTTTTATGGCTGAACAAATTTGCTGTTCCCCAAAGTAATTTCACACCACTTTCGGCTTGTTTTTCTTTAGCGTAATCAACCAGCATTTGTAATCTACGCTCGTTTTCTAAAACATTATCCCCATAATCTACAACATCCACATCGTGAAAACAATAATAAGGAATTTGCATTTTGGTAATGAATTCAAATGCAGCATCCATTTTATCTTTGGCACGTTCGACTGCATCTTTCTTTTCATCCCAAGGAAAAACATGAGTAGCACCTCCAAACGGATCGGCACCATTTCCGTTAAAAGAATGCCAATAGGCGCATGCAAATTTAAAATGTTCGGACATGGTTTTTCCTGCCACCGTTTTATCTGCATCATACCATCTGAATGCAAGAGGATTATCGCTTTGCAAACCCTCGAATTGAATCTGTTTTATTCCCTTAAAAAATTCAGTTGTTCCTGTTACTACTTTTGTCATTTTATTATCTTTTGTAATTATTTTAATGCTTTGATTAACAAATTTTTCCAATCGCTATAAACCTGTTCATATTCTAGTGAGTTTTTTGGCTCCAAATAGCGCAATACCTTATGTTGTGAAAATGCTTCCTGATTATTTTTAAAAATACCCGCTCCAATTCCTGCTCCAAGGGCAGCACCTACGCTCCCGTCGTTTTCATATAATTCTACAGGAACTCCTGTTACATCGACAAACGTTTGGGCGAATAAATCACTTAAAAAAAGATTTGCCAAGCCGGCCCGAATCACTTTTGGACGCATGCCATTTTCACGCAGAATATCTAAGCCGTAACGGAAAGAGAAAGCAATTCCTTCCTGAACACTCCGAAAAATATCTGAGCGACTATGCAGATTTAAGTCAATGCCATGCAGCTGTGCACCAGTATATTTATTATTTAACATGCGCTCCGCACCATTACCGAACGGCAACACCTTAATACCTTTACTACCTATGGGTGATGAGGCTGCAAGCTTGTTCAGCTCTGCATAAGATTGATTAGGCGCAAAATTCTCTTTAGCCCAGCGATACATACTGCCCGTTCCATTGATACAAAGTAAAACACCTGTATGTTTATCTTCATTTGAATAGGTGACATGAGCAAAGGTATTTACACGAGATTGCTCATCGTATGTTAATTCATCGCTAACACCGTAAATTACACCAGAAGTTCCGGCTGTTGCAGCAACTTCTCCAGGCTTTAGAACATTTAAAGACAATGCATTATTAGGCTGATCTCCTGACTTATAAGCAACCGGAATACCTTCAGTTAAGCCCAACAATCTGGCTATACCCGCACTTAAATAACCATGTTCAGAAAACAAGGGTTTAATATCGGGGAGGAGATTTTTATCCAGGCCATAAACTTTTAAAACATCCTCAGAAACTTCATTTTTTCTGAAATCCCAAAAAACACCTTCCGAAAGCGCCGCAATACTTGTAGTGATAGCGCCTGTGAACTTCATGGCAATGAAATCGCCAGGCAACATTATTTTATCTATTTTACTAAAGAGTTCGGGTTCGTTATTTTTAACCCAGGCCAGCTTTGATGCGGTAAAATTACCTGGCGAATTTAACAAACTATGTAAACATTTTTCATGTCCGATGGTGTCAAATGCTTTTTCGCCTAGTTCAACAGCCCTACTATCGCACCAAATTATACTATCGCGTAAAACATTCTGTTCTTTATCTACAACAACTAACCCATGCATTTGATAGGCGATGCCGATTGCAGTTATTTCTTTAGGGTTAAAAATTTCCAGGGCATTTAATTTCAATATCGCCTGCTGTGTATTGCGCCACCAATCCATCGGCGATTGCTCTGCCCAGCCAGGCTTAATTGATTTAATTTCGGTTTCAACTTCGGGATACTGAACAGTAGCCAAACACTTTTGCGTACCTGCATCAACAACTGATACTTTAATAGAAGAAGTGCCTATATCGATACCTAATAAATACATATATGGTTTAAATTTTAAATGGTTATGCAAACGGTTGCATAAAGATGGTTATTAATTTATAAACTCCAAATTTTTTATTAAAAAATCAAGAAATACTTTCTGTAGTTTATTCGTTCAGAGGCAAAATACTCACTTAAGCTTCTTCATAAATACTCGACCTTAAGACGAATTTACAAAGAAATAAAGAGCCTATTCGTTTGGTTAATGGCGATTATTAGAGTCTAAGTATATTAAGCTCTAATAAAACAGCAATGAGAATTAACTAGCAACCGATTGCACAAAATATTTTAATTTATGCTTTTAAAATTTTAAAAATGGTGTATTTTTAGCTGCTCAGATTCCATTAAGCTTAAAAAAAATTGATATGAAAATGATTGAAACCATGCGCTGGTATGGTCCCGAAGATATTGTTAGCTTAACCAACATTAAACAGGCAGGCTGTCAAGGCGTAGTAACTGCACTTCACCATGTCCCGGTTGGCGAAATTTGGACAATAACAGAGATTGAGAAAAGAAAAACTGAAATTGAAAAGCATGGTCTATTTTGGAGTGTTGTAGAAAGCTTACCAGTACACGAAGACATTAAAAAACGAGCCGGAGCATATCAAACATGGATAGAAAATTATAAAATTAGTCTTTATAACCTGGCTCATTGCGGGATTAAAGTAATCACTTATAATTTTATGCCTGTGTTAGATTGGATGCGAACAAACTTAAAATACGAAACAGAAACAGGTGCGTTAGCCTTACGCTTTGAAAAAGCTGCCTTTATTGCATTTGACATATTCTTATTAAAAAGAACAAATGCAAAAGATGATTATTCAAATGCAGAAATAGAAAAAGCAACCGCTTACTTTGAAGCCTTAAATGATACGCAACGAAACGAACTAATGGGAAACTGTTTGCAGGGCTTGCCTGGCAGCAAAGACCATTTCACTACCGAACAGGTTTTAACACTGCTCGATGGCTTTAAAGGAATAACTACCGATGTATTAAAAAATAATCTCATTCAATTTCTAAAAGAAATTACACCGGTAGCTGATGAACACGATATGCAAATGGCTATTCACCCAGATGACCCACCCTACCCTATCCTAGGCTTACCAAGAATAATGAGTACAGAAAATGATGCCAATTACATTATTGAACAGGTTCCCAATAAATCTAATGGCTTTTGTTTTTGTAGCGGCTCATTTGGTGCCAGACCAGATAATGATTTACCTGCAATGATGGAAAGATTAGGCTCCAGAATATACTTTCTGCATTTAAGAAGTACACAAAGAGATAGTGAAGGGAATTTTTATGAAGCAAATCATCTCGAAGGAAATGCAAATATGTTTTCTTTGGTTTCTAATGCAGTTAAATTAATGCACAAAGAAAATAGAGCAATACCGATGCGACCAGATCACGGGCATCAAATGCTAGATGATTTAAACAAGAATCCTTATCCGGGATATTCGGCAATTGGACGTTTAAAAGGTTTGGCAGAAATACGAGGACTAGAAATGGGTATAAGAAAAAGCCTTTTTAATGAATAAACTATTAAGTAAGAGATTACTCTTCATTGTCCCTATTGGCAATATTTATTAACCAGGAAGAGTTTTTGAAGTAGATTGTCTTTCAACCACAGTTGGATCTAGTACAATGTGTTCAATATTTTGGTAAGGATTTTCTTGCTGAATCATTTTTAAAAACATTTCTGCACATTCTTTACCAATCTGAGGTGCATGCTGATCTATCGTAGATAAATTAGGTGTAATGTATGCGGAGAACGCTTCGTTGGCAAAGCCTATCACACCAATTTCGGGCGGTGTTTCATCGATTTCTTTAAGCTTTTTAATTACGCCTAAAGCTGTAAAATCATCTCCCGCAACAATTGCATCAGGCTTATTTTCACTCCTCATCAACCGACCAGCACCAAACCTCCCATCTTTTATCGATAAACCACCAAAAATAATATGATCATCTAAAATCGGTAAATTATTTTCTGTTAGACATGCTTTATAGCCTTTAATCCTATCGTTAAAAATCTTTATTTGATGTACTGTAGTAATAAAAGCAATTTTTTTATAACCCCGGTCTATAAGATGTTGGGTGGCCATATAGCCCGCTTTAAAATCATCAAGCGTTACCGTTGGCACAATTAAATCTTCATGAACTCTGTCAAATAAAATTAATGGCTTGTTCTGCTTTACAATTTCGGCAAAATGTGAAACATCTTGCGTTTCCAAAGACATGGATGCCATAATTCCATCAACCTGCGCTTCTAATAAAGTTTTAACGCCATTAATTTCATTTTCCACCGATTCATTAGATTGATATATAATAACCCGATAGCCACTATCTTTTAATCCATCTTCGATACAATGAATAATTGAAGCAAAAAAGTGAGCTTGGACACTAGGCACTATAACGCCGATAATATGGGTTTTACCAGATTTTAATGCGGAAGCGAGTTTGTTAGGACTGTAATTTAGCTTTTTAGCCATCTCAACAACCGCTTTTTTCGTTGCATCGCTTATTGCCGGAAAATCACTAAGTGCTCTTGATACAGTAGAAACTGTAATATTTAACTCCCTCGCAATATCGTATATTGTTGTTTTCTTTTTCAAATTTTGACTTGGTGAATAAAGTTAATTACGAACTTAATAAAAGTTAGATTAACTTAACAAACTGTTCTGGAAATTTAGGGATTTAACTGAAATGATGATATTCTTTTTCCATGAAACGTAAAGGAATGGTTTTAAGATTAGAATAACTATAAAAGGTAAATTTTCTTAATGCAAATATTTATTAATCGCTTCGATTGCCGACGGGAAGATGTACCCATCTCCAAAAGATTGCGCTTTCAGGTTATGGTCAATACCGATAAAGAGTACTTGGCGGGCTTTAGATATATCGTTACCAAATATTTTGGACTATAGTGATATGGGCTACGGCGCCGGATTAACACTAAATTATTAACCTAATTAATCATCACATCATGAAACATACCTATAGAATAAACGGAATGAGCTGTCAGGGCTGCCGAACCAAGGTTGAAAATGCGTTGAATGGAATTGATGGCATTTCTGCGGAGGTCACTCTGGAACCTGCTGAAGCAATCATAACCATGGACAGGCATTTTCCGACTGGAAAGTTGCAGGAGGCATTATCAGCCGCGGGAAATTATGCTATTGAAATGGAAGCTCATGAGCCACAGGAAAATAAACCGATCCAAAACTCGTCCCGTCATTCACATCATGGACAAGGTCATGGTGAAGCTCAGTCAAAGGTGGGAAAGGAATATACCGGTGGGGTTTATTACTGTCCAATGCATTGTGAAGGAGATAAAACGTATAACAAATCTGGGAACTGTCCTGTTTGTGGAATGGATTTAGTAACGCAGCCTGAATTAATCCAGTCCACCCAGTTTACCTGCCCTATGCACCCCGAAATTATCAGGGATCAGCCGGGTGCATGTCCGATATGCGGGATGGATCTGGTGCCGATGGGCGTGAATTTGGAAGCAGAGGATAAAACCTATGGGACATTGGTGCGTAAATTCAAGATCGCGACCATTTTCACTATCCCCATTTTTATCATAGCGATGACGGAGATGATTCCCAATAATCCCATGTTTAATTTAATGGAGCTGAGATATTGGAACTGGGTTCAGTTTGTTTTTTCTATCCCTGTGGTGTTTTATGCAACACGGATGTTCTTTGAGCGTGCATGGCAATCCATAATTACATGGAAACTGAACATGTTTACCCTGATCGGTATCGGTGCGGGGGTGGCCTGGCTTTTTAGCCTTGTCGCCCTGCTTTTTCCCGATATTTTCCCAGATCAGTTCAAGACCCATCATGGTACGGTATATGTGTATTTTGAGGCAGCAACCGTAATCTTGACCCTGGTTCTGCTTGGACAGCTTTTGGAAGCGAGGGCACATGGCAAAACCAATAGCGCCATCAAGGAATTGTTAAAATTGGCCCCAAATACAGCCACAAAGATCGTAGGAGATATAGAAACGACAGTTTCCATAGATCGCATTCAAAAGGGAGATTTGTTGAGGGTGAAACCCGGAGAAAAAATACCTGTTGATGGAAGTATCAAAACAGGAGAAGCCATAATAGATGAATCCATGATCTCTGGGGAACCTGTTCCCATAGAGAAAAAGATCGGAGACAAAGTAAGGTCAGGTACTATTAACGGGAACAAAACCTTTGTCATGCTTGCCGAAAAGGTAGGCTCGGAAACACTGCTTTCACAGATCATTGAAATGGTCAATTCCGCCAGCCGGTCAAAGGCACCGATCCAAAAAATGGCGGATAGGATTTCGGGATATTTCGTTCCGGTAGTGGTGGGGATTTCCATATTGACATTCGTACTCTGGGCGATGTATGGCCCTGATCCTGCGTATGTCTATGCTTTTGTAAATGCTATTGCCGTATTGATCATTGCCTGTCCTTGTGCGCTTGGCCTTGCCACACCAATGTCTGTAATGGTGGGCGTTGGAAAGGGCGCCCAGTCCGGCATACTCATCAAGAATGCAGAATCATTGGAAAAAATGAATACGATTAATGTGGTAATTATTGATAAAACCGGAACGGTTACCGAAGGGAAACCATCAGTTGAAAAGGTTGTTAGTGCAGATCCAGATTTTGATGAAAAGAAAATCCTTGAAGCAATAGTCGCATTGAACAGCAGCAGTGAGCATCCTTTGGCGCAGGCAACACTACGTTACGGAGAAGAAAACAAGGTAAAGGTTCTGGCGATTTCAAATTTCGAGGCCGTAACAGGTAAAGGGGTAACAGGCACTCTAAAAGAGGAAAAGCTTGCTTTAGGCAACCAAAAATTGATGGAACACGTTAAGGCCAAAATCGATCCTGATTTAGAGTCGCAGGTTAGGGCTGCTCAAAAGCAGGGCAAAACAGTTTCTTATCTTGCTGTAGGAAATAAGGCTATTGGGTTTGTGGTTATTTCTGATAAGATTAAGCCATCCAGCGCTGCCGCTATCAAAAAACTTCAGGATGAAGGCTTACAGGTCATCATGTTTACAGGAGATAATGAGGATACGGCAAGGTCAGTAAGTGAAACCCTGAATCTGAATGGCTTCAGAGCTCAAATGTTACCGGAAGATAAACTCAATGAAGTAAAGAAACTGCAAGCCGAAGGAAAAAAGGTGGCGATGGCCGGTGACGGTATTAATGATGCTCCTGCATTATCTCAGGCTGACATAGGAATTGCTATGGGTACCGGAACCGATGTTGCTATTGAAAGTGCATCGATTACCCTGGTAAAAGGAGATTTGAACGGAATTGCAAAGGCTCGCCTGTTAAGCCAGAAGGTAATGGGTAATATTAAAGGTAACTTATTGTTTGCCCTAGGCTATAACATACTGGGAATTCCCCTGGCCGCTGGACTGCTCTATCCAAGTTTTGGCCTTTTGCTTTCCCCTATGGTCGCAGCACTGGCTATGAGCCTGAGCTCTGTATCAGTCATACTAAATTCTTTGAGGTTAAGGACTGCAAAAATTGATTAATACACCATAAGACTGCCCTTGGTTGAAAGTTGATTGCTGTGATGCGAATACAACCCGGGAAAATATTTTCATATTTGTGCAGATTTTATTCTGTTTGTATGGTTTCTAAGGGAACTTTTTGAAGTTTCAGACCTTGAAATTACACCATATCAATCATCACTGTATTTATTCGATCAAATCATATCAGATACATTGCTGAAAAGGAATATGAAATGTTGATAGAGGCAGAAGTAATGGGGGGGGGTGCCATAAAAAAGCAACCAAATGGAGATCATGGACAAAAGATGGTACTGTTTTTTATCCCGTGAGCCGAGATCCGCCATTTGGAGTGAAAAGATCATGCTGACCGGGGAAAGAATCGTCATTTTGGGGAAAGATCAACTGGTAATCGAAATCAGGGCTAACCAGCAGATCTCTCTAGGCTTTGACCTCTATTTCACACAGCAAAAAAAGACAGGGGTGGACCGTGGACTCCATTGAAGATCAAAACAGATTGTTCGGAGATATATCTTCTGATTGATTTTAACGGAATGTCTACCAACAATGAGCTCTGGTACAATTTCATTCAACAGCAAAGGGAGACCAGGTGATGCTATCAACGGCCTGATGACTATTGCAGGTTGATCAGTAATCAGCGATCTTAACACCCCTTAGGGAGGAATAGTTATATCTACAGAATCCTAGCCAACAAAAACAACGGATAATGACCAAAGGAATCATATTATACTATTGCCGCCTTCAGTGCTTTGGGCTTATACGAGACTTGAACAACCAGGAAATCAGCTTCCGCCTCATGCCTGTTTCAAGGATTCCAAAAAAGTTTGAGTTTGGAACTTTAAAAATTTACAATGAGCAGACCGGGTCTTCGTGCAGTTAATGTCAGGCCATGCCGGTTAACCGACGAGGTACTCTAGGTATTGGCCGTAAAAAAAGGAGCGAGCAATTTATCTTCCTTCAAACGCTCAAGATCTTCCTCTTTCAATGGCTTGGACAGATAGTTCAAAACCATATCATTGGAGTCGGCCATTTCAACATCCACCTGATCGATAGAAGAAGATACCATTACAACGTGAATCTTTTCTCTTTTTTGATGAACACTTAACCGTTCCAGCATCTGCCATCCATTTAAAATGGGCATATTTATGTCCAGAAAAATCAAAAAACATGCATCTGAATCTGATTCTGCTGCGATCCTATGGAGTGCGTCACCCGCCGAAAGAAAATATTCTGTTTTGGCAGTCAGGTTGCTCTCTTCTATGACCATCTCATGAATGAACAGTACCATACTGTCGTCGTCAACTACCAGAATTATATTTTTCATTACAGCTCACTTAATTTTTTCAGATTTTTCTGTTATCTCTCTAACTATTGTATCAAGTTCCGCCGTGCAGTGTTCGATATTAGCAATTAGAAAGTTCTGTTTATCCTTGTTCTGCATGGAAGGTTTTGCTAATAGCGTGACAAGTCCCATTAGTTTTGCAAGTGGTGCCCTAACCACATGGGACTGAATCCAGGAAATTTCTTTCAAGACCTTATTCTGTTTCTCCATTGCATTAAAATATTTCAACCGGTCTGTAATGTCATGTACTACGACCACTTTCGCGTTTCTTCCCTTGAAATCAATGATGTTGCTCTTGATCTCTACATCAATAACCTCTCCGTTCTTTTTGTTGTGCCGGAACAACCCTTGGTAAAAGTGGTAGCCTTTCTCCCTAGTTAACCTCACAGTTTCTTCCATAGCCGGAATTTCTTCTGCTGGCCTGATATCCTTTAGAGTCATATCCATAAACTCTTCGTAACCATAACCGTAATGCGACATTGCCGTTTGGTTTACATCCAGAAATTTTAGGGTATCACAATCATAAACCCACATAGGTAATGGGCTCAGATGAAAGAGCTCACTGTACCTTTTTTCTGACTCCTCAAGATATCTGAGAACCGATTCAGCTTCTAATTCAGCCCTTTTCCTTGCATCGATATCCTGGAAACTACCGAATATCCGAATGCACTTACCATCGAGCATCTCCGCCTGTCCTATCGTTCTGATCCATTTCGGATTTCCCTTAAAAGTTAGTATCTCCAGCTCTTCGTCCCAGGGAATACCGTTTGCAATGCATTCGTCCACCCTTTTCCTGATTGTTAGTCTTTCATTTTCACTTCTAAAGTAAGATATACCAGTGTCAATATCTGGTTCAAAATCAGGCTCAACCTCCCTGATCTCTTTTGTCACATCAGACCAGTAGACCGTACCCGCCACAACGTCAATCTCCCAGCTTCCTACCCGGGCAAGACTATTGGTTCTATGCAGGAGATCCTCCAGGTTTTTACGCTCGGTAATATCCTTGCCGACAGAAAAAATCAGTCCCCTATCTTCCATTATTTGTGAAGTCCAGGCTAGCCATTTGAGTTTTCCTGTTCGCGTAATATACCTTTCCTCGATAAAATAGACAGACCCCGCAGCTCGTTGGGCTTTTATTCTGTCAATAGCTCCCCTTTTCTCTTCAGGATGAAGAAAATCAGTAAACGGTTTGGAAATAAGTTCTACATCTGTATAACCGAGAATAGTGCTAGCTGCAGGATTTATTTTCTTGAAATAGCCTTCAAAGTCCGAAATGGCAATAATATCTGGGGCAAAATCAAAGAGCTGTTCAAGTTCCTGCTCAAGCTGTTTTCGTCTGATTTCTGCACCAAGATGCAGCCCAAGGCGTTCAAGAGTGGCTTCCGAATCCCATTTAATTTTTCGTCCCTGAGCACCAAAAACAAGTACCCCTATAATTTCCTTATCATCAAAAAGTGGAATACCGCAGACCTGATATATTAGATCATTGGAAGGGTTTTTCTTGCTAATAAAATCTCCACTGATGCCCGCAATATTCCCAAACTGTATGCTACTGGTTTTCCACACCATTCCAGCAAAACCCTTTGACCGCTTTAACTTGCGGATTGTGTCCGTATGGGTTTCTGTATTTTCCTGATTACTGTCTGGCGCTAGCCTGCCCATTAGACTCATTTGCAGTCCGTCGTGGTCGAGCATCCAGATTTCTGAATATTCATATTTTCCGGATCTGGCTAGCAGTTTCATTGTTTTCTCAATCGCTTCCATTAAACCACGGTTTCTGCTGAATATCTGACTAACCGATGACATGATTTTTTCCTGTTGCTGTAAATTCATAAGCCCGGTTATATCACGCCCAATTGATATAAGATGAATAATCGAACCGTCTTTATCGGCTACAGGGCTGACCGAAAAACTGTTCCAAAACTCTTCGCCATTCTTTTTGTAGTTAACAACAGAGATCTGACAGGATTCTCCACGCTTTAAACAATTTGCTAATTTATCAAGCTCCTTCCTGTCCGTTTTTTTGCCCTGCAGTAAGCTGGGTGATCTGCCTAGCAGTTCTGTGGCGCTATACCCCGTAGTGTGGCAAAACGAGTCATTTACATAAATAATTTTTGCGTCTTGGTAATTCGCATCGGTGATCATGACTAAATCACTCGTCTGGGTGACCACCGATTCCAGCAGTTTTAGTTGATGTTCCTCTTTACGCTGCTTGGTAACATCCTTTATGGCACCAACCATCCTAATTGCACTTCCATTATCATCTCTAACGATAAACCCCTTATCCATAACAATAGAAAATTCGCCATCTCCCCTTTTTAACCGATATTCGTCGGACCACTGATTTTCCGAGGATTCCAAAAGTAGGTCAAGTTTACTGTTTACCCGGGCAAAATCATCTGGATGAACAAGATTTGCCCAGGCACCAATATCGGAGCTAAGCTGATGTGAATCCCAAAAGAATAGCCTTTGAAGGCCATCACCCCAATAAATCTTATTTGTTTCGATGTCCCAGTCCCATATCGCATCGGAAGTTGCTTTGGTAGCAAATCTATATCTTTCATTAATACGCAAAATTGCTTTTTGCGTGTCTATCCTGTCGGTTATATCCCTTGAATTTGCAACAACACCTTTAACCGCTGGCTCATCGATAAGGTTGGTAATAACTGTTTCCATCCATCTCCAGCTACCGTCATGGTGTCTGAAACGAAAAGGCGGAAGGGCAATTTTACGGTCGGTACCTAGCCTGTGAAATCCGGCCATAGTGGCATCTCTGTCTTCCGGATGTATAAACTCGAAAGCATTCTTGCCGATGTATTCATCTGGCGGTGTTTCCAATACGGACTGTGAGGTCGGGCTGACATACATGTAGTCCCCATTAACATCTAGAATCGCAATAAGATCTGAACCGTCCTGTACTAGGGCTTTGAACCGCTGCTCACTCATCATAAGTTTTTCCTGAGCCAGCTGTTTTTCTGTTCCGTCCTTTGCTACTGCAAAGATTATCTGATCTTTATCATCCCAGCGCATGGACCAAACCAACGTGATATATGTTCTGTCAGAACGTCGCATCCTATTCTCTATTTGAATACTTTCCCCTCCCTGAACGATTTCATCAAGCACTTTCTTCATCGCTTTTTTATCCTCAATATGCAGAAAATCCCCTATGGACCTGCCCACGAGTGATTCGGGTGGATAGCCCCACATAAGTTTCGAGGCAGCACTCAAACTTATAAAATTCCCGAACATGTCCAGAGTGGATATGACATCTGGAGAGGCTTCCAAAATCCTGGAAAGCTTTCGGTTTGTTGACTCCATCTCTTTTTCAAGTTCTCTGTGATGGGTGATGTCATGGATAGATCCGATCAGTTTCTCGCACTTCCCAACATTGTCGAAGACAGGTGTTACGGTTATGATGACTGTCCTCTCCCCTGTAGGATAGAGTACTGCTTCTTCCCGGCTAATCGGAATCCCAGTTGAAATACATTCTTTATAGTGCGAAAGGGTTGCATTGAGATGTGTTTCAGGTATCACCTCCTCGATCAGGCTATTTAAAACTTCCGCCTCGGAAAGACCGGTAATCCTTAGAAAAGCCTTGTTGACTGTTCTAAACCTGAAGGCATTGTCATGGCAAACATCGACTACAAAAATCGCATCCTGCAGGTTGTCGTATATAATTTCAAGATCTCTTTCGTTGTCCAAAAGTTGTTTTTCCGTTTGAAGCTGTAGCGTAATATCCTTCGCGGAAACAAAAACACCTTCAACCGTTTCAGAAGAGCCGACTATAGGCTTGAAGATGAGCTGAAGTTTCTTAAGTAGATTTGCTGTCACCTGGGCGGTAATCTCGGACTGCGCAGACTCGCCTCCCAGTACCTTCTTGTATATTTCTGCTACTATTTGGCGTCTGTTCTCCTGGGCGTATTCTAGAATATGGCGCCCTACCTCAATGGATTTTCCATAATACTCCTTATATAAAGAATAAAATTTGTTGTTAAAAAATGTGATCCTAAGTTCCCTGTCCAAAAGCACGAAAGGTTCTTCTGTGCCCTGGGCGACGGAGTGCAAAATGGCGCAATTATCTGCACGGTGACTGAACATGGGAAAAAGAGTTTTTCCCGAAACGGGATCGCTGACAAGAATTTCATTTACCGTTTGAAGGATATAAATGGAGTTTTCTGAACGGGAGGCAAGTAGAATACTCTTGACCTCATATTCTGGGCGGTGACCATGTGGTAGAGAAGATTTATTGGAATAGTCTGCAAGGCATTGACTTGCTTCAGAATTACTGCCCTTTAGACCATTCAGTACGTTCCACATCCTGGTTGCATCCTCGGTCCGAAGGGATAAAACCCCAAAAAGATCCAACCCCAGCAATTTTTTTTCGGTAAAGCCCAATAGATCGCAGTAACTTTCGTTTGCAGCCTGTATATGGAAGGTGCCAGAAACAGGGCTAAGGATCACCGCTGGCTCCCTTATCCCCGCAAGAAACTTAAGTAACAGTTTGTCTTTTATCATCATCTCCTCCTCGTCAATAAAATAGTCTATCGCGTGATACCTTTTGTTCTTTCTGTGCAGCATCTCGACAGGTGAAATATAAGAACAATTATGGAATTCAGAAACCCATGTAGCTGTAATATTATTCAGCATACTGACAAATCACCGCCATAGTTGATTGATCCGAGTTTCAATCGTCGTCAAAAGCAATAATATAAAGGTTTTTTATCTAATCCCGCTTTCCCAGCCAGCGGATCCAACCGTCAATACGCAATTAAACTAATAGAATAAATCATACGCAAGAAGCATCCTTACTAATACTACATAACTCCTCTAAATTGTAAGGAAATGGAAAGATCTGACTGAATTAATATGTTAGGTTTATATGTTTGATCAATCCAGCGCAAATTATGTCCCGATTTTTGTCTTCAGGGGAATGAGAATGCAATTGCATTCACAAAAGCTTTTTATTACATCACATTACCTCCTCACACGAGAATGGCCATTATAGATCCTAAAAAAAAGAATCATGAGCTAAAACAACTACTGGTGAAGGTAAAGCAGCTCAGAGGATTTGGAGACATGGATACCTATCGTCTCGCAAGCACACCGGAAATATACCAGAACTCAGGGGCTGCGAACATACGGGACAAAATAATAGAGGAGTTTTCAGACCCTATAACCTATAGTCAGGCCAGGAAACGGCTGATCGTGGAAATAGAATCGCAGATCGGCACATCCGGTTAAGGTTTCGGGAAGATTAAACCATAACCCTCGAAGGCTGGGGTTCTATTGGATTTGGCTTGAGATTGGACGAAATTTAAGGTCAACCAGAAAGGCGATAAAATGCTTCTCTCTCATCAGAAAGTTTAAATATCCAATGAGGCTATCAGTACTGGCTAAGATGGACAGGAGAATCTATTTCAGAACTACGCTCTAGGTTCTCGGTTCATCTGGAAAACACTTTTCGCTGGAACTGGACTTAGTTTAAACACCAGTAATTAACAGAGGGCATAACATGATTGGTAATGATAGGCATTTAAGGCAGACGGACTATTGCCAACGCCGATAAATATAAAAAAACAGGGTGGTTTTGGATGATGATATAGCCTTTTTTCTGTTTATATTTTAACAAAATTAGGGAGCAGAAAAAACAAAAGGAAAAATATCCAAATGAAAACATTTTTTTTTATCGACGCATTTTTATGTTTTAACAGCGCCGAAGCTGTTGGACTCGCACCTAACCCCTTACCTCATCAGTATGAGAAACTATTCCAGCATGCCAGTCTCGAAATTAAGGCCGATCAACATTTTGGAAACTGTAAGGATCCAGCACTTTCGGCCGTCAAATTAAATCCAGGCTCACGGTTTGGATGATCAACACCGACAGCCAACTAACCCCAAAACCGAACGTGGCCGGAATTAATTTTTGATACTTTCAATAGCCATGTGTCAAGTTCTTTTTGACGTATCTGGTTTTTCCTGCCCGTTAAAGTTTCGAGATTTTACAGAAATTGGAAGACTGACTGATCTGTATATTACAGGTTGATAAAGCCCTCCCCGAACTAAATATTTATAATAAGAAAAGTAGGAATCATGATGAGTAATCCGAATATTCACTTGCATCTAATCTGAAATCAGGGATATCCTCTCTTCAATGTACCCAATTGAATACAGTTTGATAAAAAATTCCTTGGTATTTCCCAATGACGACAGGGATTATCCAGAATCTACTTCCATTGATCTACTTCCATATCGGGTATTGAGTATCTTCAAACATAGCCAACTGTGTTAATGGCCACCCCAACTTAGGAAATCCCCGGTTAGTTTCCTAATGACTGTCGGATGCGACTTTCGTTCTTTTCTCCGCTTATTGCGCTTATCTTTTTGTGCAGATATGGCCATACATTCTTTTTCAACCCAGAGATAATACTCGTAACCGGTAATGAATCCAAAGTTTACCCAGATCAAGGGGTAATCGGCTTTGTCGTATTGTCTTGATGTATAAGCGAAGATGTTTTATTGAGCTCCTATATGTTTTAAGTGTATTTTTACAGTAGCCATTTCCGATAAGTTCCGCTACTTTTTCATTGTGTTCCTGAAAAATTGCAAGAATGGTTGCAGATTGTTTCCCAATCGACCTGCTCGTCATGAGCTATCATACCGGTATGGATTTTTCGGGTTTCTGTGGCAATCCTACTCATATAATCGTTTTTAACACGGCTTTCCTGCCCGGTCCCTCTAACATTGTTGCGATGGGGATCCCATTGATGAGGATGAACCTCCCGCCCGATTGAGATCTCTTAACGCTTACCACCTACACTAAAGACTTATTTCCAAGGAGAGATTCATGCCCTGAAAAACCAAAAAGTAAATAATTTGTTATTTTAATTAGTATAGAGGAAAAGGAACACGCTCTAGTAAATATTATTGATACTTTTGGATCCCTAAACAAATTCAAGCTTTGCATCCCTTTTTTTTTACCGTTATTGGCGCAATATTTATCCTCTCCTTAGTCATCGTACAACTTTCATTGTATGGTCGTGCTAAAAAATACCTCAACCTTTTATTAGTCATTGCTATTTTCGGAATCGTCTGGTATGCCTTTATGTACTTGATGACCAATTCTGGATACATCAGAAATTACCCTCTATTATTTAATAAGGGACTCCCACTATATTATCTTATTGCTCCATGTTTTTACCTGTACGTTAGAGGCTCGCTTAATCATGTCTATTCTAAATTTAGAAAAGTTGATTTATTTCACTTTTTAATCATTATTCCAGCAGTTATCTCAGTTTTACCATATAATTTGCTCGATTATTCCAGACAGCAGGAAATTGTAAATAAAATTGCCTCGGATATTCATTTTGCATTTTCCAGTAATAAATATATTGTACAACCCTGGCACTGGTTTACTTTTCCCTTGTCGGCATTAATTTATTCCCTTTTACAATTCCGGCTTGCAAGACAAGCTGTTAAGAAAAGACTTAATTCCAAGACCATCAGGTGGGTATATTTATTTACCAGTATTTGTACCCTCATATTCGTTGGAATGCTTGTTATTAATATTTCGATATTAAAAGACATGAATAATGCATGGTTTATTCTACACCAAAGCAAACTAATCCTATTAATGTGCTTTTGTCTGTTGATATTTAGCTTATCATTTTTCATCAATCCAGAACTTATTTTTGGATTTACCAAAACTGTGGAATCGGGCGAACATTTGCCACTAGTGGATAGTTTAAAAAATAATAATACAATTCACACAGTAGGAAGTTCAACAATTGAAAGAGCAAAGCATAAAATTATTGATGAAAATTTGGTTCATCAAGTAGAGCTATTTATGATTGAAAAAGAAATTTTCAGGCAAAACGGGCTTACCCTTAGCGATCTTGCTTCTTTGCTGAATGTCCCAAGTCATAAGCTATCCGATTTATTCAACAATTACTATCAGCTAAACTTCAATACGTATATTAATAATCTTCGGATAACTTACATCAAAAACAGGCTTGATAGAGGAGACTGGAAACAATTAACTTTGGAAGCTATTGCAACGGACGCTGGCTTCGCATCTAGAAATACCTTTTTTGTTGCTTTTAAAAAAGCAATGGACAAAACCCCCTCAGCCTATCTTTCAGACCTTAAAAATGCTTAAATATGTAATGATTTATGATATCAGTACATAATAATTCCATTGGAATGGTGGTGTTAAGGCATAAATAGTGAATTTTTGTAAGTGCTTTATAATTGAATTAGTTTAAAGTCCTTATGAAGAATTATCGTCCCCGCTGAACCAAACTAATACTTACAAAATGCTTAACTCGAAGAAAAAAACCTTGATGGTTTTTAAAATCGCACCAGATAAATTTACGGAGCTAGCCAGTTTTGTAGATTGTGATAAAGAATCTCTTATCGTATTAACACCCGTTGAGCAAGTATCAAGCGGTGCTGTTTTTCTGGAAAAGTCGATTTTAGAAACATTGTTTGAAGAGTTTGAGAATGCCTCTTAATCCCTCAATTTGCTTTCCGATCCAAAAGCAATAAATAGTTTTTAAACACATCATAGTGTTTAAAATTAAATCTTTTAATTAGTTCTCATCCATAATGAAAAAACCTGGAATACTATGTAAACCAGGTTTTCTTTTATAAATACAAAAAAGAGAGGAACTGTGTAATAATTATAAAATTTGTCATTCTGAGCATAGCCGAAGAACCTTTAAATTAAGGCATTTCGGCAGGCTGAATGAGACAAGTTTTTCGAATAACTATACTATCATACACCCGTGTTAATTAATTTTTTGGTATTTGTTACAACTCAAAACATGATTATTCTTTAGTCATTAATTGCTTTAACACCTGGCAATTCTTTACCTTCCATATATTCGAGCAATGCGCCACCGCCAGTAGAAACGTAGCTAACAGCATCTTCCATACCAAACTTAGCAATTGCCGCAGCCGAATCGCCACCGCCAATTAAAGAGAAGGCACCGTTGTCTTTAGTTGCTGCAACTACTGCTTCAGCAACAGCTTTTGTACCAACTTCAAAGCTTTCCATTTCGAAAACGCCCATAGGTCCGTTCCAAAGTAAAGTTTTAGAATTTTTAATTACATCCTGAAATAAAGCTGCTGATTTAGGACCAATATCAAGTCCCATCCAATCTGCAGGAATCTGACCAGAATCTACATCTTTTTTATTGGCATCGTTTGCAAATTTATCTGCAATAACGGTATCGACCGGAAGGATCAGATTAACACCCTTTGCTTTAGCCTTTTCAATTAATTCTAAAGAAAGTGCTTGTTTATCTGCCTCTAACAATGATGTACCGATTTCACCGCCCTGAGCTTTTGCAAAAGTATAAGCCATACCTCCACCAATGATGATATTATCTACTTTATCCAATAATTTTTCAATTAAAAGAATTTTATCTGAAACCTTTGCTCCACCCATAATCGCTGTGAATGGTCGTTCTGCATGATTTAATATTTTCTCTGCGTTCTCTAATTCGGATGCCATTAAGTAACCGAAGTATTTAGCGTTAGGGAAAAACTGAGCAATAATTGAAGTAGAAGCATGTGCACGGTGAGCTGTACCAAAAGCATCGTTCACATACACATCACCCAAAGCTGCTAATTTTTCAGCGAAACTGGCATCCCCTTTTTCCTCTTCTTTATAAAAACGAAGATTCTCTAATAACAAAACCTGACCTGGAAATAAATTTTTAGCCTGATTTACAGCAGATTCACCAATACAATCGTCAGCAAATTTCACTTCTAAATCGAGCATACGAGACAAATCTCCAAGAATATGCTTTAAAGAATATTTATCTGTTGGTCCATCTTTTGGGCGACCTAAATGCGACATCAGAATAACTGATCCACCATCATTTAATATTTTTTCGATGGTTGGTAAAGCAGCACGCATTCGCTTATCATCCGTTATTTTAAATTCATCATCCAGAGGAACGTTGAAGTCTACACGAATAAGTGCTTTTTTATCTTTAAAGTTAAGCTGGTCTATTGTTTTCATGCTCTATTATTTTTGATTTAAGTTTAATTTCATTTCATAATGGAACCCAATTCCCGGAATATCAAATTCGGGTGATTCGGTTGTAAATCCAATTTTTTTGTAAAATGCCGCCGCAGTAGAACGGGCGTTGCACCACAAATAACTGGTTTGATACTCTTTTAAATATTCTATAGCAAAACGGATTAGTGCAGCTCCATAACCTTTCCCTCCGTAATCGGGATGAGTAGCCATACCCCTTAGTTGGTAACCCTCCCCTTCTCCTTCAAAGAAATCGTTACGCATAAATGTAGCTATCGAAAGGATTTCGCCATCTAATTCAAATCCCAGGTGAAATGTATCATAAGCGTCATCTCCATCAAAAAGACAATGCTCAAAAGATTTACCGTTTCTCAGAACCAGACTTCTTAAGGGAAGTACCTCTTCTTTGGAGATGAATTTTACCATAATTATTTTTAAATGGGCAAAAATTACTTTATGCAAACGTTCCCGTAATTTACCAAAGGCTATCTATTCTTTGGCTTCTAATAAAGCTATTTTTTTTATTAAATCAACCAATCGGCTGCTATAACCAAATTCGTTATCGTACCAGCCTACTACTTTCACCAAATCGCCCACAATGGAGGTAAGTTGTGCATCAAATATACAAGAATGTGGGTTATCAATAATATCTACCGAAACAATTGGATCCTCGGTGTATTCAAGAACGTGTTTAAAATCGCCTTCAGCCGCATTTTTAAAAGCAGCGTTTATTTCTTCGATTGTTGTCTTTTTCCTTAAAATACAAGTAAAATCGGTTAACGAACCATTTAAAACAGGCACCCTGATTCCGGCACCACCTAAACGACCATCTAACTCCGGAAAGATGTGTGTAATTGCTTTTGCAGCACCAGTAGTTGTTGGAATAATAGATGCTGAAGCAGCCCTTGCCCGGCGTAAATCTTTATGATTACTGTCATGCAAATTCTGATCCCCGGTCATAGAGTGAATTGTAGTGATATACCCTTCTTCAACGCCCCAGTTATCGTTTAAAATTTTAATCATTGGAGCAATGTTGTTGGTTGTACAACTGGCATTTGAAAGCACTTTACTCCTTAAATCTATTTCCTCTTCATTAACACCAAGTACCACCATCGGAATATCATCAGCTGCAGGTGCAGAAATAATTACCTGCTTTGCACCAGATGCCAAATGACCTTCAGCATCTTCCAAGCTTAAATTTTTACCGGTACAATCAACCACAATATCAACTTTCAAAGCAGACCAAGGTAACTGAATTGGGTGTTTAATTGAAAATACCGGAATTGAAATATTATCGATAACTAATGCATCGGGCTTTGCTGAAACCTCCCCCTTAAACACACCATGAACGGTATCATATTTAAAAAGATGAGCCATTGTTTTTGGGTCAGACAAATCGTTAATCGCCACAACTTCAAAACCCTCCGCAAGTGCTAAACGTAAAAAAGTTCTTCCTATCCTTCCAAACCCATTTATCGCGATTCTCATTTATTAAAATTAGAGCGCAAAATTACTGTTTATTTTGAGATTGAGGAAGATAAAATAAGGCTTTGACAATAGAACGATTATTAAGAATTTCAGGAGTTATCCTGCTTCGATGTTTTGTTACAAATAAAATTAAATTGATCAACGTTTTGGAACACCGCCAAAAAGCTTTTACACATGCTAAAAAGGATGCGGCAACAAGCAATTTGAAACAGGCCAAAAATGGGTTTCACTTTTCTATTACAACAATGGTTTTCAATGGGTGAGCAAATTACCAAAGCTGATATTTATGATAAAACCAGTACAACCAAAAGTTAGTCAAAAAGTTTAAATCATCACGCATGCACTCGCCCAAAGCCTTTGCATTTTTACCAGGTTTTTACGGCTAAAAAAAATCAATGGCAGACATTGATCCAGCTACTTCAAACGCTGGAGCAGCATAGTAATGAAAAGGATGCAAAGGCTATACGTTATTCATCTTTGGTGCTTGTTAGCTTCGGAAGTTTACAAGTAATCTACCTGTAAAACAAGTCACTTGCAGACAGCAAATATCACCTTGCCATATGCAAAGATTACCAAAAAGATAGACTTCCCGCAAGGAAGCATTTTAAGTGTTAAAAAGGGCTAAATGCCAAGATAATTATCTTGAGCCAAATTCATCTTCTTATTTTTCCCTAACTCATAAGAAAATAAATCTGAAGAAGAATTGTTTTATTCGCTCATGGTATCGAAATATGGACTAAGTTAAATCGTTTAAAATTAACTTTATCAGGAAGCGTGTTGAAACTTTCCAAAGCCGCTATTGCGGCTTTTCATGCTTAAAAACAATCTATTTTACCTACCTTAGCAGAATACCCATCGAAATTCATTAGTATTTTTTTAACAAAAATTTTATTGCCAAAGCAAGTTTGATAAACAATTAAGCTCTACCTTGGCATCAACGCTATGTATTTTTTGAACTTTCTGGTTAGTACCACGTGCTTTTTTTTACTCTTATTTGCAGTACATCTGTTTTTTGCTAAAAAAGGTAATAAAACAAATAACATCCTGCTTTCACTTTTATTTTTTGCTCGTTTTGGTCAAATTTTAACTTCGTTAATAATCACATCTAACCAACAACAAGCGCTATCCATACTTTTTCAATTTTTTACGCCTTTATACTTTGCAGCTCCTGCCTGTCTTTATCTTTATGTTACGGGCTTTCTTACCGATAGAAAAGGCTTACACAAAAATGACTGGCTTCATTTCATCCCGGGGTTATTGGCAATTATCCATGTTATACCCTGGCCAGGGACGGAAGTGCTTAATTGGCAGATAATAGCTAAGCAACTTGCAGAAAACGGATACCTTTCCTTATTTGCAAAAAGCGGATTATTCCCCTCTTATTTCCACAACTTAGGCAGAACTATATTAATTTTAGTTTACCTTTTTCTGTGCTGGCGAGCCATCAGCAAATCCAAAATTAGAACACAAACCAGTACTGAAAACCCCGGTAAAGACTGGATATTTTTTTTACTCGGCGTAGCAACACTCTTTCAATTAATGGGCATGTTGCCCATAATACTCCGAACATTTAGTATTCCATTCTACCATAGTTCTTTTATTAGTCTCAACTGCATTGTACTCCTTGGTATCTTATCGTATGCAATACATAAGCCTAAAATGTTTTATGGATACTTGTTGGTTGCAATTGACTGGGATAAAAAAACTGTAGCAACACCTGTTTTATTGGATCAAGAAATTGCATCTACACAACCAACTATTACCCCAAAAAAGAGTTTCCCATCACTAAAAAAGAATAATCTTTCTCCAGAACTGTTGTTGCAATATACCAACCTAATTAAAAGGATAATGGAGGATGAGCAGATCTACCTTAAACAGGATTTACAAATTATTGACTTGGCAACGAAACTAAATATTCCAGTTCATCACTGCTCTTACGTACTTAATAATGAAATTGGCAAAAACTTTCGAGATTGGATCAATAGTTATAGAATAGAATATTTTTTAAAACAGTATCCTATTTTAGGGGGTAAAATTACCATAGAAGCCGTAGCACAAGAATCTGGATTTAAAAATTTAGCAACTTTTTACAATGCATTTAAAAAAGAAAAAGGCGTGCTACCAACTGATTATTTCGCAAGAAACAACTCATAATATCACTAAAAGGCTTTTTTTGGTCTAACCGTTGAATGGTTAGGGTTAAGATTTTACATTAAACATTATTTTTAAAGAATCACTTATAATTTTGGGCAAGCTTTGCAACGCTCCAAGGTCGAATTAAGTCGATCTCTAAATTCCTTTCTAACTAATATGATAACAGATCCCGAAAATCGCTTGTTAATGCAACCGCTCTTTAATTTCCTTGGACAGTTTCATCCCTTATCTGAAGGCTTTATCAATTACCATTTAGAAAACTGTAAATTTATTGATGTCAAAAAGAATAAGTTTATCTTATCTCCTATTGATAATAATAATTACATGTACTTCTTACTTAAGGGAGTAGTTAGGGGTTTTGTAAGGGAAGGTAAAAAGGATATTAGTACCTGGTTTAGTTTCGAAAACGAGCTTATCGCTGCCATTCGCCACCCTAACCAACAATCAAAACATTCTAAAGAGTATCTTCAGGCAGTAGAAGACTGCAAACTGATTTGTATTCCATACCACAACGTAGATTTACTCTCTATTCGTTACCCGGAAACCAGTTTAATTAGTCGGAAACTTTTAGAAATGCAGTATCATGCGGCTTCAGAAAGGTCGATTCTGGCCAGAATACCATCAGCACTTGAAAGGTACATTAAGCTCGAAAGTAGTCCGCTTAATATCAACAGAATTCCACTTCGCTTTCTTGCAAGCTATCTGGGTATACGCTTAGAAACATTAAGCAGACTACGCCATAAATCGGTTATAGCTGTTCACTAACATGTAATTGCTTTTGAATATTTAGGTTAAAGCCAACTAGATTTTCAATAAACATCCGTCTTTAAGGCCGAAAATAAGGATAAGAGGATATTGGTTCATTAATACAAGTTTGGCATTTTAAAAAAGAATTATGACTTAAAATCTTATATAACACCTACACGAACATTTTTTTTCGTAAATTGCTTATAACCAATATATAGAAGTCATGAGCGCAATAAAAAAAATTCAGGATTGGGGCGATAGCCATCACCCTGCCTGGTTAGACTTTTTCAGAATCGCATTAGGAATTACACTGGTTTGGAAAGGCGTAGCCTTTTGGACTAACATGGAAGCTTTTAACAGCTTAATGAGGGGTGAGCAATTAGGCACCGCTGTTTCCATCAGTATATTGGCCCACCTGATTATCCTTTTACACATCATTGGTGGGCTCGCAATTGCGCTGGGTACGCATACAAGAACCTTTTGTTTGTTGAATCTTCCAATCCTTTTAGTAGCCACTTTTTTAATCAACCTTTCTGGTGGAATTTTCCGCCCTTACTCGGAATTCTGGTTTTCTTTTTCGGTATTGCTTGGCTTGATCTGTTTTTTAATTCAAGGAAACGGCGTATTTTCTGTAGAAAGACTGTCCGAAAAGACTCAAAGTACATAACAACTACAGATACCAGTGCCCGATTTCAAAACCGGGCACTTTTTACCTAAACCCTTATAAATCAATGCGTTTTTTTTACTAGATTTAAATATCTAATAAAAGAATTATGAAAACGCTCAAAATTATTCTGATCCTACTGGGATTTGTCTGCCTGTTAGCATTTGCTGCAGGCACTTATGTAAAGGTCGCACTACCTAACGTAGGACCAGCGCCAGACTTAAAAATTGTATCCAAACCATCTCGGCTCGAAAACGGAAAATACCTGGCCAACCACGTTAGCGTATGTATGGATTGCCATAGCTCAAGAGACTGGACAAAGTTTGCAGGCCCGATGCAGGATAAGGGCTTTGGCGCAGGTGGCGAAGTATTTAATCAAAAAATGGGTTTCCCTGGAAACTACATCGCCCCTAACCTAACACCATATAGCCTGAGAAACTGGACAGATGGTGAAATCTTCAGGGCAATAACCACCGGGGTTAACAAAGATGGCAAGGCCCTGTTTCCGGTTATGGCTGCGCATCGCTTTGGAACAATGGACAAGCAGGACATTTATGATATCATTGTTTATTTAAGAACATTAAAGGCGGTGAAGCATGATGTAGCTAAGTCGGAATCTGATTTTCCAGTAAACTTCCTGATCAATACGATGCCGAAAAAGGCAAACTTTCAACAGAAGCCAAACCCCGCAGACTCTATAAAGTATGGTGCATATCTGGTTAATGCTGCAGGTTGTGTGGATTGCCACAGTAAGACCGACAAAGGCGCAATCATCAAAGGAACCGAGTTTGGCGGCGGAATGGAATTCGGCTTACCTACAGGCATTGTTCGCTCGAGTAATATCACACCAGATGAAAGCACTGGTATCGGGCAGTGGAACAAAATAGCATTTATTGCCCGGTTTAAAAACTTTGAGGCTGGAAAACATACACCCGTAGTAGTCAAAGAGGGCATGAATACACCCATGCCATGGACAATGTACGCAGGAATGAATGAAAAAGACCTGGGCGCAATTTATACTTACCTACAAAGCTTGAAACCAATAAAGAATCAGGTGGAAAGATTCACACTTTCCTCACCCAAGCAAGATAAGTAGAATTCATGAGTTTCACTTCGAGCTGGCACTGATCAGCTCTTTTAAGTTCTTAAAGATTGCAATTAAGGAGTATTAATTATAACAATCATTTCATTGAAAAACTAACGTATAAGAATAAATACCATGAACTAGAAGGCGCTAAATAGATTAAAACAACAATTCAACAATGGTTACACAATCGAAACGGAATACCGTTCAATTTCCGAAATTTCTGATTCTAATGCCCTCATTTGCAGTATTTAGTTTAATATTCCTGACACTGCTTTTTGATGACAAACCGATCTGGGAACCACTAGCTAATTAATAATTAAAGGCTTAAAATTTAAATTTTCAATAACACAAGAAATCTAAATATTTATTTCAAGATGACTGAGTTTTTAATAAACGTTCTGTTAAGAACTGACTATAAACCTCTTAAATACGAATAGTTTTCAATGTAATATTCTTCACAATGTAGTCTCTAAAATAACACTAATCAAAAAACCTTTCCTTATAATAAGGTACCGAATATCGAACTTACCGAAAAACAGATTTCAGGGAGGGTGCTAACCCTGCAGATCAGATATAGTGATATCCTTTGTGCGGACAAGCTGTAAGCTTTTTAAAGTTGATTTTGTTGAGACCTAAATATATAAATATATGCTAAAAATAAGTCTTTACCGCAAACCTGAACTGTTCAATAAATATTTTCTTAAAGACGCTGATGTTATTCTGTTCATAGAATACAAGCATCGCTTTTTTATATTCTACAGAGTCAATTGTCCTGAAAGAAATCGGGCAATGTTGGTTAGCGATAAGGATAGCATTACCTACAATCCGGGCTGTCCTTTTATTTCCATCATTGAATGCCTGTATATAAGACAATAGAACCAATGCCAGTAACGACTTCTCAAATATATTTTCCTTGAGATTGATTAATCGGCACATATCCTCCAACGCTTCCCTTATCTGATGCTCGTTGTCCAAGGGTCTATAGTTAGTCCCAGAAATACCTACCCTCCGCTGGCGGATGTTTCGTTCAACCTGAAGATTCTTAATGAGGATACTGTGAATATCTTCTATCAGTGCAATAGTTAAAGGGACAACATAATCTGGATTCTCAATTATAAAGTTGAGTGCCTCCTTGTGGTTTAAGAGCATGGTAGCATCATCCTTGGGTTTTCCTGCGGCAGTTTCTTTGTCTTTTAGCAGTCGTTCAGTCTCCAGCAATGAATAGGTATTACCTTCGATTTGGGACGATTTCCAGCTTAGGTCGATTGCAAGTCTTTCCATTTCCTTACTGTAGGCAGCTTCGCTCATGTGAGCTACATTTGATCTGAACTCTTCCTGTAGTCGTTGTAATTGGGTAATTTCCTCTTCGGTAAAGATGCTGACGTTCATAAGCACCTCATTAATTAGCTGAAAATTGAAACCTTCCTGGATTTCACGTTCATCAATTTCCCTTTGGAAATAAGCCGATATATCTATCTGGCCTAAAACCTGATTTACCGAACTTATCTGATACCGAGTTGCACGGCGTTGTCCTGTAGCCTGTAGTTGTCCATTCGCCAATAAGATGGCTATTGCCCTTTTAACGGTGGCATATGAACCTTTGGATATACCCTTGTGAATTTCAGGAGAAGAACTTTGAGGGTTGTCCCGTAAAAAATTAATAATGTCTATGTCAAGTTGCGCCATTTATAAGCTCATTATATCTAATAATAAGCTCAAATATAGTCGATTTTGAGCTTATTATAAAGGAAAAATGAGCCTATTTTTTAATAAGCTCAATTATCTGGCGTTATGGGCTCAAATACTTGATATTTTGACCCCAAATGTGAATATTTGTGAGCTCATCATCATAACCTAAAGCATTCGCAATCAAGTTAATACACACAAATATTTTTTTTACGGAAAGAAACAAAAGAACACAGACAGTACACCGGTTCCTACAATTTAGCATCTATTTGTCGGTCCTGATCGAAATCTTCCTGTTTTTTCGCATTTTCTGGTATTTCCGATACTTCTTTACTAGGGCGGCACCCTGACCACTGGCAATCTAAGTCTAACCTGTGTTTGCCCAGAATCCACAACCGGAAATAGTTCAGTACCTATCAACATAAAAAATAGAACCACCAGCCCTAATGACAGGGTTACAAACAATAAGGTAACACGACTGGTATGTTTAAAACACGGGCAATATTGCGCTCGTACCAAGCTTTAAATTTATCGAATTTCTTTCCAGATGAGGATTTCAATTAATTCTTTTTTATTAGTGTGCATAATATAATAATCTAATAAGTGACATTTATACCTCTGCCATATCCCCTATCACTGCCATCTAAATTTTTCAATATCCGCAACCTCTATGTCTATCGTCTAAAACTCTTGTTGAACTAACCACTCAACATATTGAGGTAAACAAGTTCCCGTGTAATATGGCAGGTTTAGTAGCAAGTATGGCTTTTGACTAGGGGTAATTGCTCTTTCTAATTTAAAGACACCTCCATAAATCCTAATTGCATAATGATGCGCTGAAGTATCGATAAATTGATGGAGAGACTTAAGACTTCCAGTTGCACCCGATTTAATCTCGATAGGAATAACCAAATTTTTATATACATAAAGCAGGTCAACTTCGGCACTGGACTGAGATTTTTCCCTAACCCAGAAATATGGTTTGTGAGAAGAAATTTGTTCAAGTGATATCAGTTCCTGAGTAACCAGGTGCGGTATTAGTGCTCCCTTAAAGCTACTGCTCAGATCACTCATACCCAGCAACTCAGTTTGTATTCCAAGAGCATAATTAACCAGCCCGGTATCCAGAAACTGTAGTCGGGGTGACTTCTTTAGATCGGCTTTAAGTGGAACATCTTGATCGGTAGTTGGATAAATCAAACGAACAATTTTAGCATCGTCCAGGGTTCTGAATGCTTCCCCAACTTCCCTGGACTTGTAATTGGAATTACCAAAACCCTGAAATTTTACACGCTCATCCAGATAGAGGGGTGCAGTATCCATTAGGTGCTTTATAACTTTTCTTTCTGTCTGGTTGGAAGTATATTTCTCAACATCATTCTTATATGTTCCCCATATGCTTTCGTAAATTTTTGGCAGATCCGAAAGTTTATTTTGTTTGGCATCCGTTTTCACAACTTCAGGCATCCCCCCAACAATTGCATATCTGTTAAACTCATCCATTAGCAATTGATGAGCAATATTATTTACTGGCACTATTTTAAGCTGGCTTAAAAGTTGTCCCTTGCCTACTGCATTAAGATATTCCTGAAAATTCAAGGGATGTAAATACACAAATTCTACCCTACCCACTGGAAAGCTTTGCACGTGCCTCATAGCAAACTCCAGAAGCGACCCAGCACTAATAACATGTAGGTCTGGTATTTCTTCATAAAAATAACGCAACAACTGGATTGCTCTGGGACTTTCCTGTATCTCGTCGATAAATAGAAGTGTATTATTTATTTCTGCAGATGGAATATTGTGCCCCAACAACAAAGCCTCAAGGATACTTTGCACATCCTCATAACTATCGAAATATCGAAGATCACCTTCTTTTTCTAAATTTAGGAAAATTTTGTGACGATAAGTATTCGCAAAATTCTTGATGAAAGTTGTCTTCCCTACCTGTCTGGCACCTCTCACAATTAGTGGCTTACGTGAGGAACTTATTTTCCAATCATTAAGATATTTTTCTAGACTTCTTTTAAACGGCATACCGATGTTTGTAACAAAACAAACCCAAATTTATCAATTATTTGTAACAAAACAAACCCAAATTTATCAATTATTTGTAACAAAACAAACCCAATTAGCGGAAACCATCACAAACTTAAAATATCAATGTACTATAATAACTATGCGGCCTTCTTTGGTCAGTAGGCTTAATTAACAATTAGGATTGGAATTATTTGTTCAACTGAACAAAAGGGGTCTTCTCTCATCACCGGATACAGGCACAAAATATTTTGCTTTATGTTATGCTGTGTCAGTAATACCTCCTTTCAGACTAAGCGGATATCGCAGTTTCAACCGGCAGATAATCTCTTTCAAAATTCCCGATATTTTAAAAGAAAGCGAACTTTTCCTAAGCTATGAGTGTTGTTTAGTAATTAAGCACTGATTATGATTACAGATGAGTTCATTTACATTCCCTTCACTGGATCTAACTGGAATAATTTACAGGAAAGCAAGCGGTTGGCGTGGGATTGTCCCATGTTCAAACCCACGTAAATGCAGGTAAAGAAACATTAATAATAAACTGTAAAAATCAAGTTCTGGTTTCGATTATCCTCAATGGAGCTTAGCAGATAATCACTAAAATATCTGAAAGTGATTTGACAAAGAAAATCTTTGATACGCTAACCATTCCATTAGAACAAAGCTTTTAGCAGCTAACTGATTCATGAATAACCTTATTTAAAAAAACCTACTATGATTATTAAAAAAGAACTTCTTTCGGAAAACCTAAAAGACTACATGGATTATTCTATGGAAATGATGAAAAGTCTGGATGGGGCTCCAGAGCATACACAAGAAGAAACGGCTTCGGTTAATGAGCAGTTTACCAACTTACAACAGTACCTTGAAAACCTTAGGACATCTTACAATGAAACTGCTCCAGCCGGCAATTCCGCAACCGATCAGGGGAAGCTAACAGACATCATACTTTAGAGAACCGGAAACTTTGAGACTGGTAATACGTGAATAGGCAATAAATTCAATAGTAACCTTAAAAAACAGCAAGATGAACAAGGAAAAAAAGACAGAAGAAGAAAAAAAGAACCCGGATCAACCTGCCTACGCGAAGGAGGAGATTCCTTTTGCAGATGGCGAAGGGACTAAGCTTGATCAGGAGAGTGATAAATCTAAATCAAAGGAAAATGAGTCTAAAAACGAGGGTTAATGCCTTTGACCTCTAGACTAATAACCACCTAAAAAAAATTGAGTTATACAAAAATCCCTACCGGAAAGATTTATCATCTTTCCGGTAGGGATAACTGCTTTAAGCATCCAATACTTCAAAACTGCCATACATAGCCATTTCAGCACTATGGGATATAGTTAGCCTCAAACTTAATCTTTGGATAACCTCATTAGCATAGGTGATGCCCCTGTGTATATCCTTAATTCCCCTTACCTCAATTCCCCGGGAAAGCATTTTAAATTTAGCAGGCTCATAAGATTTAATAAATTTTTGAATATCGCTCGTATTTTTATCAGACATAATATTTTCTTTCCAACACAACCCATTTAAAATGAATTTGTTTAATATAATGCATATCTCTATTACCCTAATGTTATAACAAGGCAACCGAAGGTCAGTAAAAGAATAAGTAATTTTTTTTTATTTTCAGAAAAGATCAAATTTTGCTTATCTCAAAAACACAACATTTATCCAGTGGTACTTTTAAATGAAATTACATGCCCAGGTAGCTGCAGCGCGCCATTTATAACCAAAAGAAACTAAACGCTCCTGGTGCTCGTTAAGGGAATAAAACAAGGTGGAAAGCACTAAAATTATCTTTTCATCCTGGCATTATTATCCTGCTGTTGTTCCTGCTGGTTTACAGGAACAGCAAACCCTGTTGTTATATTTTGGTTTGTATCCTCGTTGGGAAATATTCGCTCGTTTCTTATCGTCTCCATGCGCTCATTAAACACATTCAGGGCTTTATACTCCGGATCAGCCGAAAGGTACACAGGCATTATCTTATCTTCTACTTCCATTTTCAGAGAAATCAGGTTGCCAAACTTTAATGCTTTTATTGCCGATTCCCGCTTCTCTGAATCTTGCATATCCGCTATGGGATACCTGTCAAAGGTCTTTTCTAAATCAAAACCATACTCCGGGAAAAATAATTTCATCGGATGTTCACCATCTTTACCCGTGACTTTTAGATCAAGCTTATGCCATACTGGTACTCGTTTATTTTTATTTCCTTCCAGATCATCTAAATCCAAAACGAAAATCTCTTTCTGGAAGCTTTGACCACAAAGGAGCTTATAGGCCTGAAGCGCAGAGATCCGGTTTTGCTTATCCATCTCAAAGGTTTTTTGAATGGGAACACTGCTGTTATAGCGAGTGAGTTTCGCCACCATAGAACTTAGAAAATATACTTCACTGGTCTTTGATTTGTTGAGATAAATCTCAAAGTGCATCTGATCGACTCCCGCGCCCTGATTTGACTTAAATTCCGATGGAATGTACCGCTGGTTAAAGCCTATGGAGAAGGAAATACTTTGTTTATTTATTCCTTCCATTAAAACCTGATTTAAGTGTGTTCCAAAGCCTAGATAATCAAGTGATTTCTTCAAGTATTCAAAATTTTTTTCGTCCATAATCTTTGTTTTTTATATTTATAAATAGCTTTAACCTTACCTACCCATTCCCCGCCCTTGCGGTTGAACCTGCAGCTCAGGGCTTATAAATTCGCGTTGTTTAAGCACCTTACTGCCTTCCATTTCCAAGAGTGCAGCATTAAATGCTGGTGTTTTGTGATCCCGCTGTTCTTGCGTTCCACTTAGAGAGTTGATGCCCCGCAGTAACAGGTAGCTGATACCTCCGTCGAGTAACACCGAGAGCACGAGTGCTTTCCGGTCGGAAAGCATACCCTTGGGCTCAGTTGCACGGTGCTGCAACTTGGTTCCATCAGAAAGCTCTAATAATTCGCCACGCTGAAAGGCCGATTTTTCTTCTTCGCTAAGCAGCATCCCATTCACCCTTTCAGGCGCCTGCACCTTGGATACATAATAGCCTACAAAATCGCGGGTGCTTTGGTCGTACTCAATATTATACATCGCAGCCACTCCCTCTTCCCTTTCCACTGCCTTTCCGATGAAAGATTTGGAGCCAGAGATCAACTCCTGCATTTCCTGGTTATTGAGCAGCGGGTGCGCGCGAGCGTTCCTATAAATCGGATGGATCAGCAGCTCTACTGCTCCAGTAGGCTGTCGATGAAGTGAAAGTCTTGCATCAAGTCTTTCTATGCTAAAATCTGCTCCTTTGAGCTCATGTAGGGAAATCAGGGTCGTTCTTCTTCCAGAAAGCAAGGTGCTGATTTCTTCAGGCTCCAATAGAAGCTGCCTATCTCGATAGATCCCGAGCGCTTCAAATTGACTTAAAGGAAGTTCACTCAGGTTAAATTGGGTTTTCATAGTTCATCGCTTTAAAGGTTGATAAATGTTTTTTTCTGTTTTATGGTCTATTGATTCACAAAGACCTGGGGCTTGATTAAGCTTTTGTGCCAGCAAAACGGCATAAAGAGGATCCGTACTGGAGAGTGAAAACTGAATTCCCGAGGGCATCTGCGACATTCGAAGCCTTCCTTGTTTTAAATGTCCCTCAACCCTGTATATGCTATCCTCATATAAGAACTCATCCCCGGTTGATAAAAATTTGAGCTGTTTTCCATTAATGGTCGTGAGCTGTAGATCAGAGGGAATATCGATTGACCTTTTTCTTTCGATTTCCATCAGAAAATCAAATATTTTTTCGGCATCTGCCGCAGCTGCATGGATTTCCAGAGGCGCATCTTTTAGTATCGATACCCAACTCTCCACATAGGATGCATGCTGGTCTGGGTCATGACCAATGCCCACTTCTGCCCCAATGATCATAGATGCAATTTCAGCGCGCAATTCTTCCTTGCTGTAGGCAATCATGCCTTGAGTCAATAGCGAAGCTCTATCTAAGCGCGTGGGGTGGCCAGTCCAGTGCGAGAGTTCGTGAAGCACTGTGGCATAATACTTATCTGCGGCAGAAAACTGGGAACGCTCCGGCAGGGTAATGGTATCATAGCGCACATCATAATAAGCGCTATCGATATAGCAGTGATTAATTTCAGCGCCAGAGGCGGTTAGAAGATTTTCTGCCCGGGATAGCGGATCCCAGGCGGTTTGCAGTGATTCAGGCTTTCTTAACGGGGGAAGACCACTCACCTGCTCGGCGTTGAAAACCCATGCTGAAGAAACGATTGGTCTGCTTAGTGGCAGCAGCTCACTCACCGGTTTTCCGGTCTCATCAAAAAGGAGCCGACCTTTATCATCCCGCAGACTCTTTTGCTGGTGTGTTTTCACAAATTGAATAAAGGTACCTTTTTCTCCCTTGTTGATGGTAGCCTCAATGGATTCGGCCTGTTTGAAAGTAAGCCATCGGGGATCTTCGTGCCCCTTCAGCAAAAGATTCATCACATTTATACCCCTGTAACGCTTTGATGAGATCACATTGAAGGGGAGCTGAGGAATACCATCACTACTCCAGGGCTTAAGCCAGGGAGCGGTACCCTTTTCCAACTGCTCGATAAGCATGCTTGCCACTTGCTGGTATAGCGGAATATTTTTAGAATCCATCATCCCCTCCTTCCTCTTCAATCGGCAGCTCATCAGCCTGATCTACGCCATACTCCCTGGCCTGAGTTTCAGAGAGCGAGATGCTTCCTCTTTCAGCCAGCAAGTATAAGATTGCGGCCAGGGAGAGCTTGTCATTTTCAATTGTTGAATAGGTGTCCATATGCTTAGTTAGTGTTGAGGCCAGCAGCACTTTTATCACTGCCAGCGGGTTAAAGAATTTTCCCGAGATTTTTATTGAAAGATGAAGGTGAGGGCCAGTGGAGCGGCCAGAGCTCCCGGAAACCGCAATGATTTGTCCACTGTGGAGAGTATCTCCCTTGCCCACCCAAACCGAGGATAAATGCCCATAGATGCTTTGCATGCCGCCATGGTCTATTTTTACATATTTTCCGATGATCTCATCCTCGCCGGTAGCATTTACCACTCCTGAAAGGATTGCATATACTGGCTCATAGCGCGCAGAGAGATCGATACCGGAATGAAACTGCTTAGATCCACTAATGGGGTGAATACGAAACCCAAAAGGGCTAGTCATTTGGATTTTTTCTAGCGGCAAGCTAACTTGAGCCTTGAGGGTTAAGGGGATACAGGAGCAAAAGAAAAATATAGAAATATAGAGACTAAAAAAGCCGCTCACCTTGATGGAGTATTTGCCTGATGCCCGGTGTGCCTGGATTGCAGGCGTTCGCTAAGCGGCTCTGTAGCCAGGGTGAGCGCTGATGGGGAAGATTTTAGCAGCTGACAGGCGGAAATGTGTGAGGATGAATCTCCCCTATCCTGAAGCATGCTAACCTGAAAAAGAAGTTTAAAATCCCCAAGCGGAATTTTTTCCGGGGAGGATAGCAGAAAGGTATATAATTCGGCCTTGTCTTTTAAAAGCAGTATATCCTTACTTGCAAACCTGGCTGAACTTGAATCAGCAAAGGCGAGTTGGGCAAATAATGAGCTGTCATCTATCGAGGTGATTACACCAATGCGCATCACAGATAAATATTCATCGATTTGGTCCTTGACCAGAGCGATGCTTCCTTTAAAGTTTTCCATATTATTTTTCTCACTTTTATTGAGTTTTCCCAAAGCGGGCAATGATTCCAGAAACCTCATCGTTTATCTTTTTAAAATTTGCAAGGAGTACTGCCTGTTTTTTATCCCCGAAATCATAAAATACAGGCATTGGAGAATAGGCGGCTTCCTCTTTGGCGATGGCAGGCAAATCCAGATTTATTTTGCAGTTAACCGCTGAGGAAAAAAACCTCCCATTGTAATCTGCCCGAGGTTCCCGGGCTAAAATACCAACCACCTCTCCGGTATTCAGTGAGGCGATTTTTCCAGATGGAATTAAATTTTCTAAGCGTTCAGATAATGAAATCGAAGTTTTAGAGCGGTCAATAGAGATGCTCTGGGATTCCTGCTTTACCTTCCCAAAGAGTTTTTCTAACCAATCCAAAGTCTCCTTTGCTCGCACCGAGCCAGATAATACATTGCCTATCACCGCGCAAATGGTGTTTGCCACCTCCTTTCCATAGTGCTGATGAAACTGAGGGAGTTCTTGTAGTCCCATCAGCACGGCAACCTTATTGGACCTGGCGGTAGCGATGAGGTTTTCAATACGGTGAACAAAAATGGTTGGCAGTTCATCCAGAATTAGTGCGCTGGGCAGGTTTCCTTTAGAATTAATGAGCCGTGTTAACCGGTTCAGCACCACTGAATAACAGGCTGAATTGATATTTTGAGTAGAGGGATCATTAGCCAGCACCAGTATCGAGGGACTAGCTGGGTCACTTATTTTTAGCGGGAAATCATCTGCTGAAAATACCCAAAAGGTTTCCAGAGTGGCCAGCCTGGAGATGAAAATTTTCAATGTCCCCACCTGTCCTTCAAGCTGATCAAAAGCTTTTGCCTGGTATGCACTCTTGAAGGGGGAAAGTAGCGACGAGAGTTCCGGATTACTCATCAGAGAATCAAATATTTCCTGGTAAGAATGATTCAAAAAGGCCAGCACGTGCGGAAGAGTAGAGAACTGCCCGGACTGATAGCGTGAAAAAAAATAAATGCAGGCAGAAAGAAAATTTACAGCACTTTGGGTAAAAAACTGGTCGCTACCCGCTGACTTATCCCCTTTCTTTAAAGCTTCAACCAGCGCTTCCGCGGTCTCAGAAGCGTCCGCCAGGGAGGGGATATATTCACTTTTAAAAACATTCACTCGCCTTGAAAGCTCTACATTATTTAGGTTAATGACATGAAAAGCTAATTTTGTCTTCCCCAATTTTTTAGCTTTTAGATAGCGGGTGTATGCAAGGCTGGCCAGATCAGGAAACTTAAAATCATATAGACAGATACAAAACTGCTTATCTATGAGCTGGCGGATAAAGGGCATCACCACACCAAAGGATTTCCCTGAACCCGGAGTGCCGATGAGCAGGGTTCCACGAAAAATATTTTCAATATTTATGAATCCCTTTCTGATGCGCTTTTGATAATAAAAAAGCATTGGAATGCTCACCGCCAGAGGAGCCCTGGATAAGCTGGTTTCCTGCTCAAAGGATTCTGCCTCTATGTTCCATTTGTCCTTTCCAAACTTTGAACTAATGATTTTGGAAACATTGTCCAGAGCGCTATGCAGTAAAACCGCGCCCGATAACAGCATGAGGGTGTATGGAATTATCGGATAAAAAATAAGTCCAAAGACCAGCACAGGTTTTGAGGTAAAAAAAATCAACCCTAAAAAGAAAAGCATTAGCCCGGAAGCCAGCGGAAAAAGTATTTGCCTGCTTACCGATATGTTGCGCTGTTTTTTGCTGAGCGTTCCAATCGAGCTCAGGCATATCAATACTAAAATAAAAAGCCTGCTCGATAATGGTGAGCTATAAATAATTATTCTGCCCATTGCTTGATGCACAGTGAGTGCTGCCTGCATAGAGCGCATGGATTTCCACTCAGCACCTGGGATAAGAATAAAATAGGCAATATCGAGAAAGAGAAAAAAATAGACAAAAAACTGCAGCAGGCGGTGTAGCCCCTGCAATTCTGCACGTTCTTCCATAAGAAAAAAATTAAAATGTGTAGCTAATTTTTGATGTCAGTGCCAATGAAACATCAGCCTGGAAAGCATGAAAAAGCTTAGTTTATTCTGCCCCGGGTGAGCTAAAAACTATCTGCTGAGAGCAGCTCACCGTAGCTCAGCTCAAGGGTTACCGCTCTGGAGGAAGGCTGTTTTTCACTCAAAGTTATTTTTAGCCGTTTAGCAGCTGAAAAGCTCATTTTTGGTAATACGTAAATATTCCTCGCTGCGTGAGCAAAGCCTATCAGGGGGGAAAGGGTAAAGGTTGGCTTGATTTCAATGGACTGAAAATTGCTTGCTCTGGATATTTTTTTATCGCTTATCACAAAGCTCAAATCTTCTATATCGTACCGCAGCTCAGCCTCATTATAAAAACTAAGATCTAAAAATATAAGCTCACCCGAACAGCGAAGCTGATTGAGTTTTAAGCTCACCCCTTGGTTCTTTGCGCTTGCGAGCGCTTTACTTGCCCTCCTGGAAATCAGCGCAATACTCTTCGCATGCATTTGAGGAGTGGATAGTGATGGCAGGGCAGGAATGAGTGGCAGCATATGTGATGGCAGGATTTCTACTTCGCTATCCCCAGCCTGCCATTCATTAGCTGCCATGAGCTGATATTGGGCAAAGTAGTGTTCTCCTGTAATGGTAATTATGCCAAACGAACCTAATTCTTTGCGATCGGATACTGCAAAAGAATCTTTAAAGCGAAGGCGCAGCAGATTTTCCTGCGGCAGATCACCAGTAAAGTTAGCCCCGGGTAAATCAACATATTTAATTGGTTCCGGAGAGCGAAAATGTACGGCGCTTTGAGCGCTGATATAGATTACCGGAAGCGCTGCCGCGCAGCTCGCCAGCCAGGGGAAAACCACTAAAAGCGGCAGAAGCAGTTGTTGGATTCGTTTTTTCATAATGATGCTCTGGTTTTGTTTAAAGATTTATCCAGCAGGTAAATTCTTGATGGATAGTTAATTTTCGCTTTATTTGAGCGAATAAGTTTATTTACCGCTCCTTGAGTAGATTGAAACATTCTGCCAAGCAAGCTCATGATTTGCTCATTTTGCCTGCCTGAGGACTCAGCAGACAGGCCTGTAATGCCATTGGAGGCCAGCTCTCGGCTGAATTCCCGGTATAGAGATGCTGGAATGTAAATCCCTTTGATGCCGTCAAGATCATAAACTTCTAAGTTCACGGGCAGTATCTCGCCATTGAAGGCAATTGAAGAAATACTAAGCAATACCCTTTGCGGTGAAAAACCGTTAATCAGCGCATAGAGCAAAGTGCCTTTTTTAAGCAAAGTCATTCCCACTCTAACATCGCTCAGTAGTCTAATGGTTACTCTGGAACCGGAATATCCAACAAGGGTTTGATCTATAATGCCCTGAATAAATTCCTTCTGCCCCCCTTTGGCCGTTATCGTGGAAGAATCCAAAGTAACCCCGCCCAGCCCGGTAACCTGGAGCGGCTCTGCAGCTAAAGGTCTTTGGGGGGCATCAGATTGGCCTGAAAAAGCTTTATTTGCTGGCCTGCGCGGGGAAAGCGATGCCTTATTCATGCTGTCGACTATAGCCATCTGCGCGCGAAAAATGGCCATGGGATCTGCCTGTTTGGAAGGGGTATTCTTATTATGTTCGGCGTATTTTGATAGCAGCTCGCTGAGCTGCCTGTCTTCGCTTCTATTTTCTGTTGATTCCCTCCGGTAAGATTGCCCGGGGAAATTTCCTGTTGAAATACTGCCTTTAGCTGAGGATTTACGGGCAGCGTTTTTGAGCGATAGACTAATCGAGTCTAGTAGCTGCTTTTCTTTGGCATTATAAACTGAAGATGACCCCTCAGCGGGGTTACCTGAGATATCCAGGGCCCCAACTGCCGAGTATCCGTCTGATTTTTTGTAACGCTGTTTAAAGGCTTCCAGTTTATCTTCAATTCCTTTACCGGTCACTTGAGCGGATGCCGCAGAAATCTCTGTTTTGAGCCCATCCTGCTCTGATGCTGATTTATCTACCTTACTGATACTTAAACGGTAAACATAGAATAAAAGCAGCAGGAAAGGCAGGCAGATCAAAGGGATCACATATCGCGGGTTTTTTAAATCAATTTTTTTCATGGTCTTTTAATTTTTGGTTGAGCGCCCCAATCCTGTTAAGCAGCCTTTCCATCCGAAGGCTATCCTCTAAACTGGGGATCTTTTTATCTAAAAAGGTTTTAAGCTCTGCCTGGAGCGAGATAATTTCCATTAACGCATCCGCGTTTCCCTTAGCATCATCTGGCATGGAGAATTTCAGGTTCGTGAAATACTCGCCGGACTTTTCTTCCCCGTGCCTGTTTACAGTAAAGCAAACGAGCCCTGAACAAATCATCATTAGCATCATAATCCCTAAACTAAGCCGGGGATAGCCGAGCAGGTTATTTTTGAATTTTGCTTTACAGCTCCGCGTGCCTTCCAGCAGCCTATGCCATAAAGGCGAAGCATGATTTTGACTTTTCATATCGATAAGGTTTTTAGAATTGGTTTTTTTCAACGCTTGAGCGTTCTATATTTTCCAGGGTCTTCCAGGAGGTTATTAGCACCGCGTGGGGATTATGCTCCGAGCGGGCCGGCAGATCCCGCAGGTATCCTTCAGTGAGCAGCGAGCGAATGGTTACCGTACTTTTTCTATCAATCCGCTGGGTTGCGTAGTACTTAAAATATCGCTTTTTTTCATCTAAAAAAATCGAGTCCATCTGTATGGTCAGAACCGCTGAGGAAGAAAGTACGGAGCTGAAAAAACTGCGTTCTTTTAAGTTATTATACTGCTGGACTCCACTCTCATCTATAAGATACATCGCCTGGCGCATCTGCGCTTCAATAAACTGCTCATCAGGGATTAAAGAGAAAAACAGGGAATGAAACCTGGAAATATGGGCCCTGTATTCTGCAGCGCGGTTTAATTCTAAATCTGTCCTGTTCGCCCGGAGTGGGTTTATCCCATCCTGCAGAACATAAATGGATTTTCGTGAATCGCTGACTTGCTTGTAGGCAAAATAAGCTGAACTCAAGGAGATTAAAAGGGCCAGTACAAAACTAGAAAGTGATAAAATTGTAGCCAGGCGTACCTTGGCTTCTATATTTTTTACGATCATTCTACACCCCTCCCACTGCAGCACTTGCCATGCTGGTCATTTTGCTCGCACCGCTACCCATTGCGCTCGCCGCAGAACTTACGCCCGAAGTGCTCACAATCCAGGTGGATATACTCGGCACGGTAAACATGGTCAGCGCACCGATGATAAAAACAATAATCACCATACCAAAAGAGAGTACGCCGTTGGATGCAAACCAGCTAAGCTTTTGAATACTTTCCCCATCATTTTTAAGCAGTTCAGTATAGCGCTGGATTTCTGCCTGGAGTGCATAATGCTGAAAGAGTGAGGCAACATACATCACCAGGTATGCTATCCCTGAATAAAGGCTAACAGAGATAAATCTTGCAATCCATTCGGTGAAGGAGCGCTGAAACCAGGGCAGAATGCTTGCTGCAACTGAAAAAGGCCCAAGGATGATTAGAATCGTTGAAAAAATAATCTGCACGATAAAGATCACATAAACACTTATCCGCAGCAGCCATACCGCGAGGGTTTCCAGAAGTGAACTGGCTAAGAGCTGCAAGCCAACCTGAAGACGGTTGCGCATCTCCACCACTGGGTTCCATACCTCAGCAAAACCTTCTTTAACTGAACTTTTAACAGATTCCCAGGCATTTTCATACCAGGTATCCGCTTCGGTTTTAGCCACTTCGCTACTCGCCTGCAGTTTAAAGAGCTCATCGGCCACATCCACCATCAGTTTTGCCCGCTCTAAGCGCAGATTGTTAATCTCGGCCTGGCTTCCGTCAAAAAGTGCTTCAGTTCTGTTTTCAATCAGCTCCCCTGGAAAGGCGAGCACTTTTGTAAAGGCTGGCCACCATAGAATTACCATCACCAGGCCAAATGGACGCAGCAGGGGCATCACTTCAAGTTTTTTATCGCCAGAGATCATACCATAACTCCTGGAGGCGAAAAAAATGAGCATAAATATCGCACACAGCGCCTGGGCATCCATTAAGAAAACATCATAATGGGTCCAGATGGTATCTTTCATGTTTTTTAAAAAGTGCATCGTGCCTTCCTCGTATACCCCATTTCCCTGCAAAAAGTTAAAGGTATCTTTAAAGGAATCGGTTACTCCATTGGCCTGCAAAAGAGGCTGAATCAGCCCTAAAGTAAAATAGCTTTTCATAATTTTGAATTTTTGATTACCTGGTCTGCGATTTCGATATCGCTCATTTTCTTTCGTTTTATGGATTGATTTCTATTTAAAATCTTTTCGAAGAGCACTTTATTTTGCAGCATGGATTTAGACAGCCGCTTTTTGTCTTCCCAGCCGGCCAGAAGCTTTCGGTATTCTAAAAGCAACCGGTGGTAATAAAGAATTCTCGAACCCCGCTCCATATTGGCACCCCTGGCTACCTGGAGCCTTTGGCGAAGCTGAGCGTGCTGCTGCTGGTACCAGCTGATATATCCAGATTGCTCGAGGTAACCCACCTCCTTATCTGATAGTCCCTGCAGGCTGTTTTCGGGAAATGCCCCTAGAGGGGAAAGTGCTGATGAATAATAAAGGATCCACAGGGGATCTGCATCAGCTAAAACTGCGGAATGGGTAAAAAGATTCGAGAGCGCGGTTTGCCGGATGCTGTCTGAGTGAAGTTTATGATTTTCCTCTGCCGTACTCATCGCTATCGACAGCGCTATTCTAACGCTTTGCGGCCCTAGTGGCGATAAGGGCCGAAGATCATTATCTGGATAATTCGGATGCAGGCCCCAGGTTATCCAGTAAAGTGGATTAAGTCCCAAAAAGCCCGCCTTAGGGGTGAATTTATCTTCATCCCAGGACTTAAAAACCATGCGTTCCTGTTGATTTACGATATGTTCATCATGGATGTTTTGCTGCGCGTTAGCGCCTGAAAAAACGACCAGGCAACTAAAAAGCAATATAAATAATCTCATTTTTTTAAGGTTTATAACGGCTGATGATTTGCTCAACCATTCGTTTATCAATGTTTAGGAAATCTTTAAATGGGTTGAGCTGATACAGTAATGAGCGCTGAGCGGCCCAAAACATACTTTTTCTCATTGAAAACACCAGTGAACGAATGAGGCGAAGCTCCAGGGAAATTTTCCGCAGTAGCGCATCCCGTTTCTCCGCATTCATCAAAAGATCAGCTTTCTCGGCCAGTATATTTTCAGATACCTGGGTAAGTAAATTTATGCCGCGGGTTTTGAGCTGCTGAGCAAACCGCTCAGCAAAAAGGAGCAGCTCTGGCCGGGTAGAAGCATAGGATACCAGCTCACTACTCTGCTGATAAATCTCAGCAAGCAATGCGGCGATATCCTGCGCCATTAGTCCTGATTTCAATCCCTGGTCTACCTGGGTTAGCGAGCTGAAAATTAATTGCTCGGTTAGCACCAGCGAGCCGATGTTAATTTCTATATCATTCAAACCCGCCTTAATCCGGTCATAATTAGACTGCAGGGCGAGTTCAGCGGAGAGCCTGACCAGGCCATTTTGGTTGACGATAGAAAAATGTTCCCTATCAAAAATAATCTGCTGGGCGCGGGCGCAATTAAGCAAAGAAAGAAAAGCTGCTAAGAGGAAGATTTTTTTCATCTCATTTGTTGTTAAGTTGTTTAATTTTTGAGAGTATATCCCTTGAAATCTGCTTATCGCGTTCAAACATGTCCGATAGTCCCCTGGTATTGTTTACATCCAAAGCATGAAGTGCCTGAAGAGTTCTTTTTAGTCCCGAAAGTACCTGCGAAATCGCGCGAAGTTCGCTCACAACAAAATCTGTTAGCATCGCTCTATCAGATCTGGACATCGCTCCGAGCTCACCGCTGCTTAAGGCAAGGCCATACATATAGCGCAGAAGCAGCTGGGCGCGGTCCACCAGGTCAGCCTGGGTTTCTATCGACAGCAAGGCCAAGGCTGGTTTGCTCAAGCAAAGCGAGATGATGGTGCTCTGATCAGCAGAAATCTGCTTAAGCAGGGGAAGCGCCTCCATTCCGATTTGCAACGTTTCGATTCCCATACCTACTGCAGAAAATTTCTTTCTCAAGTCCTGGTAAGTGGTTTTGAGCTTTCCAGCCTGGAGCGCATTTAAATTTTCAACCCCACTGGAGATTGCCTGCTTATCTCTCAGATTAATCTGCCTGGAATGTTCGGATTTACTGTTATCAATGAGCTGATGGAGTAAAGCAACATTTATCTGCGCAGGGCAAAGCATGCTACATAGTAACGCGCAAAGCAACAACACCACGCATCTCATCGCTTTAATAGTTTACTTTTAAAAATAACATCCCGGGCGATTAGTTTATCTGAGTTGATGAACCTGGAGTATGGATTTACCGAATTCCAGAAACCCCTCACCTTTGCCCAGTACATAACCCTGTAAATCCCGTAAATTACGCCCCTGAGGATGGATAATTCTGTGACAATATGGTTTAATAGCTTCGCACGTTCCCCCGAATCCATCAGGTTTTCAGCCGAAGAATTCAGCACAAAACTGCCCACCTGAGCAGATAAGCGCATTGCTCTGGAATAAAATTCATCTGCGCCCCCCTGCGCAAAAAGCAGGAGCGCGGGATTACTCGAAGCGGTCTCCACTGCCCGTCTACCGTCAGCTAATATATCCTGAGTGATTTCATTAATATCTTTGATGGCAAGCAGTGAGCTAACTGCAGAAGATACCGTGGTTAAACCGCGGAAGATTCTGCTCTGCAGCTGGTTTGCGATAGCGAGCTCGCCGCTAACTGAGAGCTGGGCCCGCTCTAATAAGGTGAGTTTATTATTAGAGGTATTCAACTGAGAATTGATGAGTACCGATTGAGAGGCCATGGCGGCAGAAGTACTCGGATCGATGTAAATCTGGGCCAGGCTACAAGAGCCAGTTACCGCGATAAAAAACGCGGTTAAAAATAAATTTTTCATAATGATTTTTTTAAAAGAACCTGATTAATGAATTGATTTAGCGGGACTGCTGATTGCTCAAAATCTTTGATAAATTCATCTAAAGCGATTCTATAATCGCCATAGCTGCTCAAGTAATATTCCAGGGCGAGCTTTTCGGGTTTCTCTGTTGAAAAAGTCATATACTGCCGCAGTGAAACCTCTACCCCATATACTTCCCCGCTTAATCCGCGTTTGATATAGACTTCTTTAAAGCGGCTACGATGCCGCTTGTTATCAAGCTGGTTAATGGTAAAAATTTTCTTTTGCTCCTGTTCACTGAGCGAGAGCAGCGCAGCGACTTTCGCGTAATCCCCCTGAAACTTACCCTGATCGAGCAGGCAGATGGTATCAGAATTTGCAATGATGCTGTTTTTGACTGTGGGGCTGGAAATAATATCCTCTAATTCCTGCGTGACCACTATTGCCTCGCCATAAAATTTTCTTACTGTTTTATACATGTAAACCAGATAAGAGGCCATCAGTTCCGATGCGATCGCTTTCCAGGCTTCCTCTAGAATCAGTGCTTTTCGCTGACTATGACGCAACCTCATTTTCTGCAGAAAAACATCCATAATTATAAGGGTGACAATGGGAAAAAGCACTTTATGCTCCCGGATGGAGTCAATTTCAAAGACGATGAATTTTTCAGTTAACAGCGATGCATCGGTGGAAAGATTCAGCAAATCCCCAAATTCCTCCCCCTTGCAGAATTTACGCAATACAAAGCGGTAAGCATCGAGTTCGAATGCAATCCCGTCCTGCTGCGCTATCTCTTTAATGCGCTTCACTGAATAGTGATAAAATGTATCGAAGTTCAGCACTGAAGGAATCTCTGCTGCAAAATGCGAGGCATAAAATGAGGAGATCACACTGGAAATTACGCTATCCTCTACCGCTGAAACTTCTCCCTGGACGCCTTTAAAAAGCAGGAATATCAGCGTTTTTATAAAGTCACGCTTTTCAATGTTATATTCTGACTTTGAAAATGCGAAGGGATTCATCGTGATGGGATGCTGCTCGGAATAGCTCAGATACCTTCCCTTATGATAAGTGCAAAGGCCGCTGTAAGAATGGCCGGTATCCACAATCACCACATCCATATTGTATAGCAAATACTGTTCAACCAGGCTATTCATAAAAAATGACTTGCCTGAGCCAGAGCCGCCAAGCACGAATTTCGAGCGGTTTGCTATCCGTCCACTTTGCATCGGTAAATCCGATAGGTCAATAGAGATTGGTATCCCGTGCCTGTCTGTGAAACGGATTAAAAAATTGGATTCCTCGCTTTTCTGAAAGCATTCCTTGAACATTAAACACACTGCGGCCCGGCTGGGCATTAAAACCAAATCGTAGTTTTTTATCGCTGTAGCATTCGCTGGAAGGGATGCTTTGAATATTTCCAGCTGGTTATAGGCATTTCTGGAAGGAATGATACCAAGGGAAAACAGGGAAGACTCGATGTAATTGGAAGCCTCACTGATTCTATCTTTGCTGGCCGATACGATAATATTGAAGTGCACATGTATTAATAGCTGGCTGTCTCTGGCTACTTCAGCCAGCAAGGCAGAAATATCTTCCACACACAAGCGGTTAGCCGCATCAGGTATACCTGCATGCCTTTTTTGCTTTAAGCTAAGAGCGGACAGAATAACGCTCTGGGCAGGAATGGAAATAATCTGGCTGTAGATGATGCATTCATATGCGGGTACCTGATGCAAAAAAGACAGGTTATCGGTCGCAAAATCCCGCAAACCATTCCCATCGTTTTTTTTCTGATAACTGCTGAAATAGGAAGGCAGCTCCATTTTATCGGTATCAATTAGCGAAATACACCTCAGCGAAGAATCCCCGATATCAATTTGGTTATTCTGAACAGAAAAATTATTTCGCCTGATGTTGGCTGAAGAAAAATCCATGACTAAAATCCTACCGATCAGGCGGTCAATCGCCTCCCGTTTTAGAATATCCGGATACAATGCCCCTTCAGCCAAGGTGTCATGAACCTTGGTTACTACATTTTTAAAGTTTAGCAGTGTTTTTTCGTTATGAACATAAAATCTGGAGCGGTCAACCTTTCTGGTTATGGTGAGGTAAGTTAAAAGCGTACACTTTCTGCGTCCCTGAAAGTGAGCATCATATGCCCTTTGTAAATATTCCTCGCTTTTCTTAGGGGCGTATTCGCTGGCTACAAAAACATCCTGTTTGATGAGCATGTGCCCCTCTCCGAGTATTTTTATAATTTTTAGTAGCAGTTCATGATAGCGCGTATACCCACTTTCATCGGCAGAAAGCTCCGTAACTGCATTGGTGATTTGAATGATCACTGAAAAATCCCCTTTAGCAGTATAAAGTAAATCCAGTCCCTGATAGTTGTCATAGCCAATATAAGGCAGCTCAAAAATTTTGGCACTCATAATCTTAACCTATTTTGATGAACGAATAAACCCAGTTCTCTTTTTTTATTGTGCAGTCCAGATTTTTGCCGGTAGAGGGTGAGAAAAAACCCACCTCCACCAAGCAAGGCACTGACAGACAGCCCGAAATACATATTAGAGGCCGTACCAATTATCCCGCCCAGAAAAAGTCCACCGATTAACGAGCTAATCCCCCAGCCGATAAACTTTCCCTTTAAGCCCCGATAGCTTAAGGGCTGCTCTAGTCCTTTGTAGATAGGATAGCGTTCCATAAGCTAGTCCACTTAAACCCCGAAGAAGGCTTTAATCACGACCGATACCAGCACTAAAAAAATGCAGGACCCTCCCCAGCTCATCACCTCCTTGCTGATATCCCTGTCACCAGAATTCCACTTGATGTAGACCATTATTCCACCGATTATACCAACCACCGCCCCTATTGCCAGTGTTAGTGTCGACACCGGATCGATGTAGCTTGTCAGGGTTGAAGTTGCGGCATTGATTCCCGTGGTTCCTCCGCCAGCCTGGCCATAAGCTGCTGCGGATAGCATGCCCACCCCTAAGGTGAGCATCAAATTTTTTGTTAGTTTTCTCATATGTATAAAATTATTTTTAATGGTTATCAAGCTATCATGATTTTCTTCATTGGTGTTTGTGGTTGGAAAAATCATGATGGTTTCATATTGTTTTTGATTTTAAAGTCCGAATACCCCGCGAAGAAATACCCCGCAGAGGCTTAAAAAAATGCAGGAGAATAGCCAGCCGGCAACCTGCCGGTCGATGTGATGGCGGCCACCTTGCCAATTGGCATAAACACGCAAGCCCCCCAGAAGCCCTGAAATTGCGCCAACCACCATCGCTAAATCTGAAAGGGAAAAGTACTGTTGCTTGATTTGGCTGGTGGCCTGGGAAAATTCTGAAAGACCGGGGACCTGGGCAGCCGAATAGATAGCAGTCGCTAGCAGGCTTGCGAAAATTAAAAAGCGAATCGTTTTCATTTAGAGCATTCTTTTGGTGCATTCAATGAGTTCCTGGGATGCAGCTTGCATAAGCTGCTCGAATCGCTGTTCCCCTGAGCTTCCAGTCTCTCCGGAACTTAAAAGTTCAGGCACCGAAAGTTCAGAATGCTCAGCGGCCCCTGCCGAGTAAACTTCGATTGGCAGCTCCGGGTTTTCGACCTGATAATTCACGCCAGCATCGGCTGAATCCTCACTTGATCCGATTTTTTTTCCGCTCAGGGTGAAATCTATTAGAAAATTAAAGGCGTAATAAAAGAAATAAGCGAGCGCCAGGTAGATGGTAAAATTTGTCCAGCTCATGATTTATGATTTAGGGGTTAAATAAGTATTGATTACAAAGCAGCTCCAGTGCGGGTGCAAGCTGAAAAAGACAAGCCGGTGGCAGGCCCATACTTCTAGGGTTCATCATTGCAGGAACTGTTGGAATTGCTGCTGAAAGTTGCCCAATCGAGCGGAGCATCTCCTGATTCTCCCAAAGCTCCTCAGGGAATTCATCGGGTGCATGCATGTTGGGCAAAAAGATGGATTTCGAGTGGCATGCGAATCTTTTGATAAGCAAAGAAAAGCCAGTAGCCGCGTGCAGGGCGATGAGCTCATAGCGAAAGGGAATAATAAAGCGGTCAATCTGTTCGAGTACTACATGCAGGCTCTTTTCACCGAATGTTTTGGGGATATCAAGTAATATGATGCTATCTTCTCCCATTAATCTGCCGATCAAAACAGGTGCTTTAGCTATATCTGATCGAAAAAATTCGAAGGGTAATTGCTCTTTTAAAAGTAATGAGCGGTTGTAAAGCAAATCTAAAGTGCCCTGCAGACTAAGGTCAATTAGGTAAACTGTTTTCGTGCCGCCAGATAGGTAATGCGCTAAGAGCATTAGTAAGCTGCTGCAACCACAGCCTCCCTTTAGGTTACTGCTTGAGATGATCATAAAATTATAGTTTAGTGAATAGCGCTGCATGAACTGCTCATTCGCGCTGCCGGAATCTGAATGCCTAAAAAATTTGATATTATCTGGAGTAGCTTTTAGCCCTGAAGATTCCTGTCGTATTTTCTCCTGTTAGCCGGCCAAGTTCCATTAATTGTGAGCCCTGAATCACCAGGTGATTCTTATGGTCGATAGCGGTGAAACCACTTATTGCCTTTTGTTTGAAATGATAGAGTATTTCCAGGCCATAGTGATTTAAAAGGTAATCTGAAAGATCAGAACGAAAACCAGTTAACCGCTTAGCAAATTGGTGAGCGAGCGGCTGATAAAGGGGAAAGCAGGTATTATCCTTTAAGTTTAATGCTAAATTTATTGCAAGCCTAATTTCTTCAATTACTGCCTCGCTGGGCGCCTGAGATATTATCATACGCTCAATTTTTCCTTCGCTCATCTTTAAAAAAGTTCTTCCGTATTTACGCACGATAAATTGATTAGCTGCAGTATAGCTCGTATAGCCTTTAAGCCGAAGCAAACTGGAAAACTGAGCAAGCGAAGAAAATTTATAATCAAGCAGCGGCGATACATCAGCTGTGAAAACCGCTTTCACATCAATACCAAGTAACTTATTTACCGCATCAATTGCCCTGATTCTATTAAAACTATCGGAAATTTTCTTTCCCGATGGCATAATGCTGGTGGATACGATGTGGACATGGTTATTTTTGGTATCGGAATGGAAAAATAGTAAGTAAGGCTGACTGGCATAGCCCATCTCCCGCAGCCACCTTTCAGCAAAATCTTTTAAACCCTCACTGGAAATTAATTTTCCTTTGACTGAAAGTACAGCGTGAAACTGGGCATACCAGCTTTTACGGCTTAATGAGGAAACCGCGCCCAGATAATGTTCAAAATCAGCACTAACTGGATTAGTAAATGCATGTAGAATTCCAAAATTCTTATAAACCATAAGCTCTGCATCCCCGCTCTCAACCTTATTCATGTTGTATTGTACCGCTGGAAATCCAATAGAGGTGGTAAAAAGCTTTACGACAATGTCCATTTTTTTATTTCCTTTGTTCTATTCTGATTAGTAACCTTCGTATCTGCAACTCTAATCTCTGCTGATGGGAAAGGTAGCGCTCAATAATTTCCTTAATTGCGCAAGATGAATCGTTCTCCCTTTGGGCGCTCGAATCTTCAAAATACTTTTTTAGCTGTGAATTAATGCTGGTTATATCCAGGCCAATTTCATTCAAAAGCAACATGAGTTTTGAAGGGTTGATGTTGAGTAGCCTGGGATCAAGCAATCTGCTTCTCAAAAGATCAGACATAGTGAGGCCTAACTGGAGGCGAAGCTCGGTTAGCTTTTGCATTTCCTTATCATTTAAATAGCACTTCACTATGTTAGCCCGTTTAAGTTCCTTACGAGTTTTCATACCTGATTGTTAAATTATCGAACTGGACCTTTTCTGAGCTCATCGGCCGATGAGTTTAAATATTTACCCTCAGATAATAGGTTTTGCAATTTTTCATTAAAATCGTTATAGCCTGCGTAAAACCCGGATCCATCAGTTGAACCAGGTATAATCGATAAAGCTTCTGCCGTCGCTTTTCGGCCTGCCTTGTCGTGGTCGAAAAATAACTCAACCACGGCAAAGGTTTTAGCCCGTTCCAGGGCAGGGTTCAAAAAGGAAAGCGTGTTAAGGATAAGTGCAGAGGAAGGCTCGCCGGGAAAAAGTTTCTTCCAGCTCAAAAAGTCCATCATGCCTTCAAAGAGATTTATCTTAGAATCATTTCCGGCAATGAAGCTCATTGCTTTTTTATCCAGACATCCCTTGAAATTCATGCTGCGTACTTCCCAGCCATTTAGCTCATTCTGCCAAGCGGCGGCGAACACTTCTCTTCTAGAATTATCCTGCAGTTTTATGCTGTAATAAAGTTCTTTTAGGTGGCCTTGAGCAACTTCAAAAATCCCTCTTGATTTTAAGTAATTGGTGATTGAGGTATTACTGCCAAGCGGCTTAACCTCTCTGATGATGTAGCTTGGTTCCCGCATCAAAAGGGAAGTTTGCTTTACCCCTTGAGCTCTGTTAATTGGTTCACCCGGCAATTGACCGCTAAGTTTTAGAAGTTCATTAATCGCATCCTTGAAGGGAAGATTTGACCAGTAGGATATCGCAAACTCAATTACCGAACCTCCTTTACCCATGCCATGATCATACCAGAGGCCAGATTTCTCATTGACGCAGAACGATGGCGAAGAATCGTTCTCTCTGAGCATGGATAAGTAGAATAATTCTCCTCCACTTTTTCTCAAAGGCTCATAGCCCAACAATTTCAAAATATTAACCAGGTCAGTAGATTCCCGGATATTAACGAGATCAAATTTTGTGTCCATAATTCTGAATTGATTGTGTTTGCAGCTGATAACTTTTATCTAATGTTATGTTTATAGAGAATTGTAATCTATATCCTTTGGGTTTTTCTTGCCCTCAAGGTATTCGGATTTAGAGGCCTATCGCGAAAAAATGCAAATGGATTAACCAAATCTCCTAGCCTATACAAAGGTTATCTGGAGATAATCGTTACCTTATACTTAAAGATCAATGTCACTGATGATAAAATATATGCCCATCAATCCGTTTAGGGGGGGGATTTTACGGAGGCAATGCTCACCAGTAAAAAACAAACTCACCCGTCTACATTTCGCCACCCCTTATAATACAGTCAACAGGAAAATAAAAAAAACGAAATATAAAGGCACAAAAAAAGGGGCCAATTGCCCCTTTAAATATCGAAGCCCAAAAGAAGAGCTTTTATATATAGCAAAATTCGGAACTACTCGCGTCGACTTCTACAAGCCGGACTCTCGTCTGCCAATGCGCTTTCGCCTTTTTGACGTAATCTCAAAGCTTCGCAAAATTTCCCACTGTCTGCGGGATAATGTTTCATTCCTAAATGTCAAAGACCAACTCTTTTGTTAGCCCAAAATTCCATATGTATTTAAAATATAGTTGACACTTCTAAAAAGGTGTTAAAGATTTTTTATATCTCAAAAACAGAAAAAATAACTTTAATCCGCTATCAAAAAACGGGGGCTGAGACACAAAGTTTCTTTGATGACTAAGCTATCAGCATTTTCAAGCCTTTAAATCATATATCTTTAGGTAATTTTTTACACTTTCTTTCCCATTTTGGAAATACTTTCAAAGTTTTTTTATCTTAAAAAAACTTTTTTACCTAGATATTATACCTAATTCTCATAATCATTTCGAGCTATCGGCCGTGTTTTGCAGCAATGTGATCATTAATTGCATTTCGCATACTATCCAGATAATAGGTGTATCCTTTGCTTTTTCGTCTTGTGATGTCGATAAATTTTCGGTAAACAACACCTAAATCAACATTTAAGGTCCGTTCAAGAACATCAACGACCTGTGATATATCTGCTTTGCCATCATTCAAAGATCCCATGAAATATATGCCGTAAGCAAGTTCAACTAGCTTAATTTTGTCATCCGTCCAGTGAAGCTCTGAACCTTTAGCCAGGAAACGAAAAACTGAAGATTCAGGATCACTGTAAATTAATCGTATTCTGGTCAAAAGGAATTCTTTCAGGAGCTTGTATGCTCTGAACTTGGCGAAAATATAATCGCCTTTTGTTTCAAATTCACCAGAGAGAATTTTCGCTTCGAGGCTGTCATAATTACGACGAAGAAAATAATCTTTATCAAGCGCCACCTGACCACCAAGATAGTAATGGTACAAAAACTGGTTCTGGTCAAAGTAGCGTTGCAGAAAATCAATCTCTTTGACATAGTAATTCCTAACTCTATCAGAAGTATCAACAGGAATATTGTCAATGATATTATATTGTTCGACCAGGAAAATTTTCCAGCTGTAAAACTTTGGTTTAGTAACCTTAAAAAATTGAACCTCTTCATCGTCGCTGGCAAAGCCGATGCTCTTGACCAAAGAGTGTATATGGATAATTGCGCTTTCGATAATAGTAAGCGAGGAAGAAAGCCGCTGCAGATTGGTAACAGGCTCCGCTTTATCTTGATGAAGTTTGGAGGTCATCTCCAGATAAATTTTTTCACATTGAGTGCTTAACATAGACTTAGGTTTAAGGGTTGACAATTGAAATCAAACCTGCCAGAGTTACCGCAGGAATGATTGCAAATTGAAGTTATGATGGGATAAAATCAAGTTGCCAAATGGTTGCATTGTATATTAACCCCCTATGGCTTTATTGACAGGGACATAAAAATTACGACTTATAAATTCAAATAGGCCTGTCGATTTAAGTCTGTCAGGTTAATTTCCCTGTTGATGTAACCTCAGAAACTGCCCGTGTAAAAAGCTTCTCATAGCAGTTTATTGCTAATAAATTGAATAAAAAATCAAGCTATGAATTACCAATTTATCTATTTCGAAGAGCATTTTCAAAGCCTTAAAGCAAAAACAAGTTTTTCCAAAAACTTTACTCAGGAGTCAACTAAGAACTTAGAACGGGAGTTTCAGAGATTAACTAAAATGTTTAAGGATATTTCTATTGACCTTAACAGTCAGGAAAAGATAAAATCTTACATGAATTTCCACCAGCAAAACCTTACCCTATTAATGGACCAGGTTAGTAGAGAGATTTTTGAAGCCAGTGATGCCAAGGAAAAAAATCTGACCATTGTGCCTTTAAAAAACCTATTGGGAAATTTGGAAAATATCTTGGAATGGATGCAAACTTCCTTTCCAAAAATCTTCAACAGGGAAGACAACGTTCCGATTTCAATATTACTGCTTGAAAAAAAGAAAATTCAGAACCAGTTGGAATTAATTGTTGGTGAAGTTTTGAATAATTACCACAGCGTTGAGTTAGTAAATTTAATCACATCGGTTTTAAACCCTGAAAAAATCTGCTGCTTTAGAGAGCTTGATTATTGGCAGTCCGCCGGCCAAACCGTTTATGAAATACTAGTTAAAAATGATAAATCTGATGAGTTTGGCCTACTTAAAGCCTTGCTCGAGATTGGTATAAATCACAAGGAACTCTATATACATACATGCAGCTATATATCGCAACAAGTCGAAACACATGAAACTTTGAGCGAACGAATAAATACCGTTTGCATGTACCGGAAGCAAATCCGGCAAATTTTTACAATGGCGAAGAACATGCAGTTTCCTGGATCGCCAAGCGCAATCAAGGGTGTAAAAAAGTTTCTTAAAGAAGAATTGCTTTCATTGAGAGCAATGGAATTTATCAACCATGAAATTGAAGAAGCAGGCATTATGAATGCAAATTACAAGGTATCCTTTTCGGTAAAGCAGTTAGCTTTTTTTGTGCACCTGCAAATGGAGACAGGAATTATAATCTGGCAAAGGGCGAAATTTGCACACCAATATATTGCGAGGCATTTCAGTACAGTCGAGCGAGATTCTATTTCAGAGAAAAGTGCAAGAAACGCACATTATAATCATGCTAGCGAGGATATCAAAAGAGTAATATTAAAACTAGGTGAGATGCTGGCACTCGCGCAGGATCGCTACTGAAAATAGCGGAAATAGCGAAAAACGATGTTTGAGTGGGGGGTTGCACTGTCAGTTAATTTCTGCAACTTGACAAATTTTTAGAAACGCCGTTCTTTATCCCTAAAAAGATCATGAACGTTCAAAATTATCTAGAGAATTTAAATGCTTTAAATCCACTCTCACCAGGACTCCGAGCATATTTTGACACGATTGCGGAAACTATTGCCTACAAAAAAGGGCAAAAAATGTCTTTAGCTGAAAAAGGACGCTACTTTTTCCCATTCCTTGCCTCTGGAGCTATTAAGCTATATGCAAAAGTTGGGGAGAACAGCCAAAAGGGGAACTCATTTACATATTCCCCGAGTGAATTTCTTTATCATATAGTCTCACCTATGGAAGATCCCAACAACAAATTTTACTGGGACATTCTTGAAGACGTTGAGATAATTGCAATTAGCGAAAAACATTACTCCAGCATTTTGAAACACTTTTTTGATGCTTACAAGCTCAATTTAGAATTTACGCAAATGCATTTTAATTCCCTACTAAATAATATGGCATATAATACTATAACCAATGGAAAGCCTTCACGGCCTAATGGGCAATTAGACGAACCAAAAGATAAAGGCGAGTAAAAATATCAGCACTAACTATCAATTATTTAAATTATGCTACTCATAGAAAAACTTCGAAGTTTACAGAATGCAAATGCAGAGATTATAGATCAGATTGCAGAAAGCTTCATACCAAAAACCTTTAATAAAGGCTTGTTATTAAGTACCCCAGAATATTCACATCCCGTTCTTTATTATGTAGAGAATGGGCTGGCGCGAGGATATTTCCTGCACGAGGGCAAAGAGAACACTTCATGGATCATTGAAAGTGGTTTCATTTTGCCCTCGACTTCTTTCTTTGCGAAAACCTCATCTGCAGAGCATATCAGTTTCATTTCCGATAGCATAGGCTATTCAATGAATCTATCACTCATAGATGATTTTGCGAAGGTTGACCCAACATTTTATCGAATATTACTCGAAATATATGAAGAGGATATTCATTTGAGAATCCAACGTGAAAGGATGCTTAGAATCAGACATGCCGAAACCCGTTTCCTCCATTCTCAAAAGGAATATCCCGAGCTTATATATCTTCCCATACACAATATTATTGCCTCGTTTTTAAATATTGAGTCCAAATACTTCTTTAAGATTAAACGAAAGTATCGGTAGAAATACCAAAAGTGTCTTTTGCGAACATTTAAAGATTAAAATTCTATTTGATCTGTGGTGCAAAAAGAGTGAAAAATACCAAATTCGGGTAGTGCATATTATTTCCACTAGCACGAACTTTACTATACAATTATTTGGTTGTAGAAAGGGTTCAAAAATGGAAAAAAGTTATTCAAATAGTAGCACTACAAAAACGACAAACAGATATGGTGAGGTTTCATATTGGATTTGTTCCTTCGTGCTCATTGTAATCTGGTGTTATGCGGTATTTGCTAAGCTGTCAGATTTAAGACTTTATCAAAACCAAATGGAACAACAGCCGTTTTCCCACGGTGTCAAAACCTTATTAACTTATTTAGTCCCTTTTCTCGAATTAGCAGCTGCCGTGCTACTTATTGCAAATAAGTCAAAGCTCGGCTTATGGGTATCGTTCTCCCTATTATTTGCTTTTACCATTTACATTATCCTGATTTTGACCCATTTTTTCCCAAGCACACCTTGCAGCTGCGGTGGATTTATTTCAAAGATGAGCTGGGAGAAACATCTTTATTTCAATGGCATTTTAATTTGCTTTAATATGTTCTGTCTTTATTGGTTTATTAAAAAGAAGGGAGGTTAAGCGGCAAGGAGAGTGATTTCAAAAAAAATAATTATTAATTAACATGGGCAAAAGCCCGAATTTAGACCAACTTTTTCGCTTGTTTTTTCAATGTAAAAAGCATCCTTAAATTATGTATAAAATAATCAAAAATTTAAGCAAAGGCATACTTGCCGCCGCTTTCGGATTAGCATTAGTAATTAGTGGCTCTGCGTTTAAAGCAGACAGCAAAAGGGTACAGTATACCTTTAGGTATGATGGTGCCAACAAATCTAAAGCACAGGTTGAAACCTTAAGTAACTGGATTTATGATCCAAGTGCCGCGGGATGTGATGAAGTTCAACAAGAAGCGTGTATCATTCACGTGGATCAGGCTTTCGTTAACACCAGCGGAACACCAACTTTGGATCCATCGCTGAATTTGGTTGCAACACCATACACCTCTACCCGTGCTTATGTTTCTTCAAGTGATGATGAAAACATGGACATTGAAAACAGAACTGCCCAATAGTGTTCAATGAAAGCTAAGGGAGCAAAAATGCTCCCTTAGCTTTTAATTTTGCGGCATGCCTGTAGCCTCGATTATATCGGTAGGCAAAGGTAAGGCGTAGTATCGTGAACTTGGTTCCAGAGTAAACACCTGACTTCCGATTACCCTTTTTAGCGTAATGTTTGCGCCTTCTTTGTTGTACCGTTTAAGGTCGGCAAAACGCAAACCCCGCATCAATAATTCCTTCCTTCTTTCTTCCCTAATTTTTCTAATCGCATCAGTTTTATCTGTAGCAGTCACCGGAGAAAATGTAACTGTATTTCTCCAGCGGGATTTCAATAGCGTATTCAAAGCTTCCATCGATCCCGGCAAATCCCCTAGCCAGGCTTTACATTCCGCGCTGGTAAGATAAAGCTCATCTGTTGCCAGCCCTGAAAAATAAATCGTCCCGCTGGCGGTATAATTTCCTTTGAACTGCTGAAATTGAGCAGAAGCCCTAAAAAATGCAATTTTCCTCAAGTCGTTAACATTATAGCTGGCATATAGCATCGTATCAATTCTGGAATTTGTAGTATTATTGACTCCAAAATTACTCGAAAGCTCTGCGTACCAAATCGTTTCCTTATTGAACTTCTTAATCGGAACCGTACTGGTCAATGCAAGAAGGTCGTTGTCGCCATTATAATCCATTAACTTGTTATTTAATTTGAGTGCCTGTAAAGTATATTTTAGAGAAAGTTCATAGTCGTGACGGTATAAATAACACCTAGACAATAATGCCGCTGCAGCACCCTTTGATGGTCTTAGCACGTGCTGTGGATAGTCGGGCAATAATTCTAAAGCTAAAGTTGCATCTTCAACGACTTTTCTGTAGCAATCACTTACTGAGGCTCGTACTGAAGGCACATTAAAGTTTGAGGATGTCCTTAGCGCTATCCCCAAATCATTCTCTGAGGTTTTTTCATCGAAAGCCAATCCATATTGGTTGGTTAGCATAAGAAAGTAAAACGACCTATAAAATAAGGCACTACCTTTTGCATTGTCCCAAGAGTTGCTGTTTGTTGGGGTCCTTTCAATATTTTCCAATAGTTCCAGACAAAGGTTACTGTTGAATATTGCGGTATATGCCAGACTCCAGTCATTGGCATATCTGTAGGGCGTAGGTTGCCATATGTAGGCTTCTTGGGCTCTTACGCTAAGCGCATTGTAGCTGGCTAATGGCAGAAAAAAATCATCACTTGACGCCTCCCCAAATGATGGTGTCACTCTCAAGTTCATCAGGTTGGCGTCATCCAGCAGCCCCTGAACATCGGACAGCGTATTGGGGATCACCAATTTGGCATTTGATTTTACCTCCAGATATTTCTTACAGCTTAAAGTAAATAGCATTGAAACACAAATTAGAATGCTAATAGCGATATTATTTTTCATCATATTTTCATTTTAGTTTATTTTAAAAAGATCCTTTTATGCCAAATGTAAGCTGGCGGGAAGGTGGGAGTACATTTGCATAATCCGGATCGTAACCGAACCGGTTTGCTTTCCAGATTATCCCAACATTTTGCAATCCTGAATATATTTCAAGATCCCGAAATGGTGTTTTCCACTGTACGGTATTTAGCCTGTAGGCAAGCCGGATATAATCAAGGCGAATATGATCACCTGACATCGCATTAACTTCGGATTGTGCGTAAAATGCATCCCGGACGCTATTATTGGGATAAATAAACGATGGAACGTTAGTAGATGTTTCATCTCCGGAGTTCTGCCAGCGCTGGGTATACTCGTAATTCCCTTGTCCGCTTTCTATCAACCTTGAATAAGCCAGTGCAGGTTTTCTAACCTTATATCCCAACTTATAGTTGAGGTTTATGGAAAGACTCAGACTCTTAAAAGAAAATGTGTTAATTAGCGATCCAAAATAAGTGGGGCTGGCAGGCCCCATATAGACCACATTAGTACCAGTGTTGAAAGACTCATCCGCCATCGCATCGTAATTGGTACTTAGTTTCCCATTTAAGTAACCTTGGGGATTCCCTTTACTATCAAGCCCTCCCCACTTATACGCCGCAATAGCATACAAAGGATACCCGACAACTGGACTGATTACATTTCCGCCCGAGAGAAGATTATAAAATGGTGTTGAATTATCCCTTGAGTCGTACTTTGTCGTTTTACTTATATTATAACTAAAATACAGATCCGTAGACCAAGCGAAATTTGGTGTTTTTAGATTTCTGCTGTGGACGTCTAGATCTAATCCTTTCCCCATCATATTTGCAACATTACGGGTAATCACGTCTCTAGCGCCCCAGGTCGTGTAGTCGTAATTGGTTATTCCATATAAGTCTGTTCCTTTTTTGATGTAATAAGAGAGTGAGCCGGTTAAAACTTGCTTGGGAAGTTCAAAGTCAAGCTTCATATCTATTTGAGATAGCTGTTCCCATTTTAGGTTAGGGTTATTTATTGCACTTACTCTGGTGAAAGGAAAACCTGTCAAGGTATTGGTTCCGTAGCCGGCGATTGGTGAAGCAGTCTTGGTGAGGTCAACATTGCCACTATAACCGAACGTAGTTGTGATACGGAGAACAGGCAGCCATTTCAAATTATAAAATGGTTCATCGGAAATTTTCCATCCCAGGCCGGTTGACCACAGGGGTTTCCATTTATCATTTATATCAGCGCCAAATATATTCGATCCATCGCGCCGGATGCTTCCGGATAACAGGTAACGCCCTTTGAAACTATAAGCAAAATTCCCATACATACTTAAAAAACGGTAAGCTGTCTGGCTTAAAGTATTCACACTGCCTATTTGACTTGTGAATCCAGTCAGGTATTGGCGGTAAAGGCCAACCTCATCGACTGGCGTGAAATATAGCGGATCAGACTGATATCCTAACCTTCTGCTACCCCGGGATGCAGTATTGGCACTTCTTGCCTCAGCCCCTAAAATCGCGCTGATACTATGCAAACCAAAAATACTATTATAATTCACTTGAGCCCTAGCGGTTTGGGAATTTACCAATGCAGAAGTGGAATTCAAAATCCCTCCCCTTGGCACCGGATAAGTTAATACACCAGTTAAAGCATTGATCTGCGTAAATGAATTGATTAGATTTCTTGCCGCATAACTTTGCTCATCTGACGTGCGTTCAGAATCTGTATTCTGGCGCTGGTACTGATAATTAAGCTGCAGATTTAAACCTTTTATTATTTGATATTTAAGGCCGACATTCGCAGACAAATCCTGGGAGCGAGCATCAGTGTAGTCGTGTTTGTAATCTTCTGTCGGATAGTATTTCCAGTCCAGAAGTCTACCCTTTGCAAGTGTATCAGTATATGCTGACCTGAATTCGGTAGCAAGTCCTCCGGCTTGGGAAAAGTCTAGATATGGCGGATATCTGCTTCCAGTACTAATGGAGTTATAGGCTGGCCGACCGGTCTTTCCAACAAAATTTGTATAATAAACATTGGTACTGAGATTCAATCTTTCAAGCAACCTAAATTCATTTGCGAAATGTATATTTAGTTTCCTGGAAGTATTATACACTTCTCCCCTGTTTTGATCATAGGCAGCAGAAAGCAAATAGGTGTTCCTCTCACTTCCACCTTTTATATTTAGGCTATACTGTTGTAGGATGCCATAGGTATAGAAATTGTCCAGATAGGATTGTTGTGTATTATTCTGGGACAATAAATCTAAACGTCCGTCTGCTGTTGCCTGGGAGATTTGACCATTTCTTTTTGCTAAAAGAACTTCCACCACGGGGCTCAACGCATGCCAAGGGGTATTCGATATCCGGTCATTAAAATACCCAGCCTCGAAAAGCTTTTTTTCGAAAGCAATGTAATCACTGCTGTTCATTTGTTTTATTGAACTAAATCTTGGCAAGTCTTGGATGAGAATGTTTGCATTAAAGCCAATTTGCATAGGCTGGTTCAGTCTGCCTTTTTTGGTCGTAATTACAATTACACCATTCCCAGCTCTTGCTCCCCATATCGATGCGGCAGCTGCATCCTTAAGAACGGAAACATTTTCAACATCATTTGGATTGATATTATTGATATCGCCTTCATAGATAAAGCCATCAAGTACTATCAGTGGATCAAGGGGGCCATTTATTGTTCCCAGCCCGCGAATAGAAATATTAGTTCTGTTTTGTGGGTTATTGTTGCTTTTACCAACCTGAAGCATAAGTCCACTACTCTGTCCGATTATACGCTCTAGTATACTCGATCCGGACCGTTCTCCCAGAGACTTCTCGCTTATTGATGAAATCGTACCATTAACCTCATTCGGCTTGAGGGTTTGGTACCCAGTTTGAATCACGACATCCTCCAGCTGCTGTTCTTCTTCAGTCATTTTGACGGAGAGAACACCATTATTTTGTGAATATATCCTCACTATGGTTTTATACCCTGTAGCTGTAATTCTGATGGTATCCCCTAAGCTTAACTTATTCAAAGTGAAGTTACCGGAATTGTCAGCTATTGCCATTCCTCTTTTAGAACGGATACTGGCTGGGATTGCCCTGCCATTAAGGTCGGTAACTTTCCCCCTTAAGGTCTTGTCTTCCTGTGCCAAAGCAGTTAATGCCGAGAGCAAAATAAGTATAACCGCAAGACAAAAAAGCAGAAAATTCCATTTCATTTTTCTATTATTAAAATGATTAGTCATCATATTAGTCTTTTTTAATTTGTAGGTTTAGGCTTAATCCCGCAACGAGTTTAGCAACATTTTCATCAGTCAGCTGGTCTGCGCGAGTGATTGCCTTAATTCGACCATCTGCCCCTACCCAGATGTAATGGGGCATTGTTTTGATGGGAAACATCTCTCTGATAGTGGTACTGGATATAACCATCGGTAAAGAAAAATCTGTGATTTTACTTTTCTGTTGAATTAGAAATTTTTCCAGAGCCTCTCTTGTGTCACTTGGATAAGTATTGATCAACAGAAATTGAATATTCTTCCCATAGTGCTTTTGCATGGCATCCATTTTTGGAAATTCCGCTATGCATGGAGAGCAGTATGTCGCCCAAAAATCCAGGATTACTGCTTTTCCTTTGAAAGTTGAAAACATAACACTCGTGTCAGAGTAGTTAATCACATTCGATAAACTCAGTGTTGGAATTTTATCCCCTATCTCCAGTTGATCACCCGATTTGTTGTTTTGTGCATGAGAGATGTTGCTAGTTAAGATCATTGCAATAAATAAAATCCGGAATGCCCTTTTCCGCGATAGTCTTTCGAACTTTAATTCGCAATACGCCACTGCGGATAAAATCCGCAGTGTTTTGGCATCTTCAATTTCAAAAATGTTATTCTGCAAATTGGAAGGAACAGGACCCTTCTTATTAATTTTTGCCATAAAAAAAAAGCATGGCAGTGCCCTGGCGATAAAAAATATCGTTTTTTTCATTGTTTTTGGTTTAGTTGATAAAAGAGGTAGTAAAGAAAATGGTTAGAAAAACCAAGGCAGGTGCATTATTAAAGAACCTATTTTAATCATTAACCATTAGGAATGACCTGCCTTAGTCTGATAAACTATTCGGGAGAACAGATTACCAGACTAATTAAAATTATAAACGACCAGCTGAGAATAGGAATAAGACAAATTCTAGATTTTTTTAAAAAAATCAAATGAAAGCAGAGTTCTGCGAAAAAAGTTGTTTGTTTAATTTCAGTTGCTTTCATGGTTAAACTGCGTTAACCGAAAGAAAAAAGGAAAAGGGCCACCTTTACGCTTTATCTGACGTGAAGGTGTAGGACCACCACCGCTTTTCAACGGCCGAACTCAGATAAAGCAGGTGACCCAAATCCTTATGCTATACAAAGATAGCATAGGAATTGAGTTTTACCTACCTTCTCGTGTTCGAACGTCCTACTTTTCACCACAAGTTCTTTCAGTAATTACTCAATCCAAATGAATGGATATATGTTTATTAGCGTATTTCTATATCGTTAAATTTATTAAAGCTAAGATAAAAAAAATAGTTCAAATCCACAAGTGGATTTGACTTGAATCATCAAAATCAGTCACTTGCAATTGCAAATGGCAACTAAAAACAATGATCTGTTTTATATTGAAATCTCTGAGTTAGATTATCTCCTAATTGAAAGAGTTAAGGCATTAAGACTTGCCAAAAATTTCACCCAATTGCAACTAACACAAAAAATGAAATTAGCTGATGGCTTTATTTCAAAAGTTGAAACTTATACCGAACGAGCAAAATATAGTATTAGACATATTTATTTGTTAGCAAGCGCTCTCAATTGCAACATCCAAGATATTCTGCCACTAGAACAACCTAAACATGACATTGTTAGGTTGACGCTAAAGCGAAGTAATAAAATTAATAAAGACGGGTCTATTTCGCGAAAGAAATTTACGGAAGTGATTAAGATAGAACCTATTAATAACCGTCAAAATTAATTAGGATATGTAAAGTATTGAGAGTTCAACACATGAACTATTTAATCTTTGACATATGGAACAATTACGTTGCGTCGTTATAGACGATGAAAAACATTCAATTTCTATTCTCTCCGACTATATAGATGCTAATCCGCACCTAACGTTGGTTAAATCTTATCTGGATCCGCTTATTGCCCTCTCTGGAATCAGTTTGTGCGACAAAATCGATTTTATATTTTTAGATATCGATATGCCAGAGATTTCCGGCATTGAACTGGCAAAAAAACTGGTCAACAGAGCAAGATTTATTGTTTTCACCACAGCTTTCACAAAATATGCCATAGAAGCTTTTGAGGTAAACGCATCCCGCTATCTGGTTAAGCCTATTTCAAAACCCAAGTTTATAAAAACCGTATGGGATATATTGGATTCAGAAAGAAGGAAAATTGAAAGACTCAGGATTTTGCAAAAAAAATATTTCTATGTGAGCATTGGCGAAAGAGGACAAAAAATCAAGATTCAGAAATCGAAAATATTGTTCTTCGAGAGTTTAAAAAACTACATGAAAATCGTAACGGAAGAACAGGATTATACAGTTTATCTCACAATGAAAGAAGTGGAAAAAGAATTTTGGGGTACCCTTTTTTACAGAGTTCACCGAAGCTATTTTGTGAACGAAGAAAAAGTCGAAAAGATTTCAGGCAATACTTTGAAGCTCGGGGCTCACATCATTCCGATGGGCAATAGCTATAAGCAGGGTTTTATTGAGTTTTCAGAGAATAAAACATTAAGATCCGGCCGGAAGTCTTAAGCTGTTCTGTTAACGAAAAATCAACGATGGCTAATCAGCGTTTCATTGGAAATAATAATGATGCTGGATGTTGTTGGATCTGTCTCCATTTTCCGAATCGTTTGCTGCGATCTAAAAACAAATGCTGTTTTTTTGACCAGTTTTTTAGGGATCTGTTTCATGTTTTTATTTTGAAACTAGGCCCATTTTTTAGGGTAAAAAAAGTTATTACACCGCGATAAAGCGAGGTTACACCAAAAGCAATTATACCATGACTAAGAAAATTTTTGAATGGGGAAAACTGCAGAAATTGCACTTAATCGGATGGGCAGCATTTATTACATTAGAAATCGGATTGATCGGATTTTCTATGGGCTTCTTCGGAAAGCCGCTGAATTACACGCTCCATTATGCGCTCAATATTATATTGTTTTATACTAATGCCCACTTAGTACTGAAAGACAGTTTCTCAAAATCCAGGCCATGGACTAGGGTAATTATATTTATGGTATTACAAATTGGCATATATATTTTTGTGAGGTCCTACCTCAATTATGCGTTGTTAGACACCCGTAAGGGATTTGAGTTATCAACAATAATTACCAATTATAAAAGCTTCTTTCAATCTATGTGGAGAGGATTGTTTTTCATTGTTTTATCCTGTTTTTACTATCTGTTCTTGGAATTTAAAGATGAACGCTTTAGACGAGAACAAGCAGAGCGCTTGGAATACCTCAACAATTTGAAAACCAAAGAAATTCAAAATGAACTGAATGTTGCAAAGTATGAATATCTAAGGGCACAAATCAATCCCCATCTACTATTTAACACATTAAGTTTTTTGTATGATAGCATTAGAAAATTTAATGAAGATGCTGGACAAGCAGTACTTAACTTAGCAGACCTAATGCGATTTAGTCTGCACACAAAAGAATCAAATGATCAGTTTCCCAAGCTATATGAAGAATTAATTCAAATAGAGAATCTAATCTCTTTAAATAAAATCAGGAAAGACAAAGAGCAGTTCATAAATCTCAAGATTTCAAAGACTGCAAAACAGTTTAGATTTGTTCCGCTGGTGGTAATCACTTTACTTGAAAATATGTTGAAACATGGGAATCTGCAAAGGCCTGACCATCCAGGAGAATTAAGCATTAAGGTAACTAAAAACCAATTCAAAATATCCACGCATAATTTGATAAACACGAACATTCATCAATCAGGCTTCAATAAGGGAATGGATAACATCGAAAAGCGACTTAACCTCGCTTATGGCAATAAATTCGCAATGACCTACGGCAAAAACGACAAAAACTATTTTGTTGTCAATATAATTTTAGAAATTCATCAGGGAGAATAAAGGCGTTAAGCGAAAAGTAATTTTAAGCCAGGTTAATCTCGAGCCAAACCGGCAATTGTCGCTAGTTCCCTGCCAGCCCCTTACATACTTATCGACGCTAGCACGAACCAAGCTTGCCTTTAAATCTGATGATAAAAGAAAATAGTCAGGCCTCAAACTCGAGTCTCTTCCATGTGCATTTCGCAGAATCATAAAAGGTGTAAATTCTTTCGTTGGGATATAGCATTCTTATGACATCAGTCCAACCAAGAGACAAGAGTTTCTGGTAAGCCTTTTTTGATTCGGAAAAAAACAGAGCATTATCCCTGAACCTTTCCGGAATAAATAGATCGAGATTTGTGTATGCATCATGCGAACTACATATTGAATTGTTGATTTGGGGGCTGAATGGATTAAGGTATCTTTCGAAGATTTGACAGACCGAGGTTGTTGGTAATAAATGGTAGAGCCTGGTTTAATTCTTCGGCTCTTACTTTGCGTTTCGTTTTGAGTAATCATGGTAAAGAGATTTAAGCATAAATTTTATCAGTAAAACGAAAATCCCTTGGCGCCTACTAACGTAATCCCGATTTTTATTTGAAAAATTAAGATAATTCTTAGCTTGATATATTATCGACCGCTAACTTTTGCTAATTGCAAATGAATTTTAATATTTTGGCATCATTAGCCAAATTTGAAAGGATAATGTTTGGAAGAACTAAAGCAGATCTTAGCTCTACAAGCGAAATTGGAAGAAAAGATGGTAGCCCATTATGCTACTCTAAACACGATAACAAAAAATTAAAGCTGATTGCTCAAAGATTATGAGTCTTCTAGCCTAACCGCCCTATTTTGAGGCAAAATGTGCTTTTCTGACTTACAGAAGCAATTGACGAACTATTTTTGGAACTGCGAAATTTTGCTCCGTTACGTATTTGTTACGGTTTTTGAAGACAAATTCTTAACCCCCATTTTTTATTGCTTTATCCTTTCTATAATCTCTCATAGCTCGCTGTATTAATGTGGAAAATTTTCAGGTTCTTGAAATGCTAATATTCTTAGTTAAGACAATTATTAGCTACATTTGATTACGCTGTTAATTAGTGGTTTGTGTAAATAAATAAGACTAGCAGGGAGAAAATGAAAAATTAGGAACCAGAACATATTGCTATGAAAGACAAATACTCAATTCACGTACAACTACAATGCGCAACCTGTGGTGCCGAACAATTTGATTTTAATGAAGATAAATCGTTCGTTAAATGCATGACCTGCAATCGGGAATATCAAAATGGATATGATGAATTAGTGGAATTTAACCAAGAGCGTATCGCCTTGGAAAAAGAGCAGATTACGCACGAAATCGCCACGGATCTGAAGAAGGACATTACTAAATCAATTAAAGATGCTTTTAGAGGAAATAAATTTATTAAAATCAAATAAAGTGGACTGGAGTCTTATTATTTCCGTACTCGCACTGCTAGCATCGGCCGCAACCTATCTATTACATGATAGGAGATTAAAAAAACAAGAGCGACTCATTAACGACCATCAAATCCAGAAAATTACCCAAGAGCACAATGAGAATAACAAAGCAATGGTTAAAGCCCATGTTGTGAAACATCAAAAAGGTAAACGCGAGATTAAGGTATTCAATGCTGGAAAGGCTGTCGCAAAAAATGTGAATCTTGAAATACTTACAGATTTGAACGGTATGTCTGTAGACAATTATGATATTTTCCCATATGAATTTATGAACCCACAGGAAGGAACCCAATTTTTAATTTTTTTATACGAAGGTCCGGTAAACGTGATTAAAGTAAGAACTTCATGGGACGACGCGCATCAGCCAGGCAATAGTTATGACCAGATGCTTACCCTTTAATAACGATGGCTATGAGTACGGATTTTATGACCTTTATTGATAAACTTTCTCCCGAGGACAGGGACAAGGTGGTCGGCGATTTTTTAAAGAATTTAAAAGGTGAGACAACAGAGCCCCTCCTAATCAGGAAGACTTTTAAGATTTCGAACCAAGGAACTGAAGAAGAAATCAAGCAAAGAATAGCTGATGTTTACGGGGTCCCGGTAGATCAACTTCCTCCTATGGATATTAAATCCGAATTTCAAAGGAACAGGGATAATTGGATGCAAGTTTCTGAACTCATCGCACCCTATGAAATTTTTTTAAAGGGGCGGGCTAATACGAGTGTAGATAAATTTGAGGAACTAACGGACATAGGACGTTTCATAGTGGCATGGCCAGACCAATTACAGCTGATTGTGCCTGACGAACCAGTGAAATATCCGGACTTTACCGTCCGCTCGTCGGAACGAACAATCGGCATTGAACATACTCGCCTAATAAATCCAACGATAAAAGCAGCATTTAATAGTGCTAAGCAGGTTATTACAGAAGCCGAGGTTATTTTAAAAAACATAAACTTAGACTACAAACGGACTGTCAACATCTTTATAAATTTTTCGAAACCGGTTCTGGACGGCAACAATTTCTACAACAAGAAGTTCACACGTGGGGAAAAAAAACGAATTTCAATTGTAATCGCAGGTTATATAGAGGTATCCGCCCTATAAACTACATATTTGATTAACCCATTATATTTTTAAAGTTCTGCGGGTAGAGCTCCTTGATTTTTTTGTGGTTTATCGACATTATATTTTCCA
>NZ_JBHSBY010000140.1:0-96506 GCF_042650905.1 Pedobacter jamesrossensis
AAAAGATCCATCCAAGGGCTCTCTAGTAACTAAAAGACTCAAGGCTGGATGGGACAATCAGTATCTATTGCAAGTGTTTAACCAAATTTAAGTGCGTTGACCCTGAGTGGTAATGGAGTGATGAAAATGAATGGTAAAAGTATTCCAGTAAAACCTGGCAATGCTATACTAACCCGCCCTGGAAGTTCGCACGGAATTGCACCAAATTCAGATAATGATTTGGTTATCCTGATTGTTTACGAAAAGAAGTAGAAACATTAGAATCTTTCTGTATTGTGCTAGCAAATAATTAAATTAACTCATTTACCTAAATTTGAGATAATTAAATTAATCCAACAATGGAATTAGAACAACATTACACCAATAGAACTGGCTGGCTAAGGGCGGCTGTTTTAGGCGCAAACGATGGAATTATTTCTACAGCAAGCCTTGTTATTGGCGTAGCCGCTGCAAGCGATACCAGAAACCCAATTGTACTTGCCGCACTGGCGGGTTTAGTAGCGGGAGCATTATCTATGGCTGCTGGAGAATACGTTTCGGTTAGTTCGCAAGCTGATGTAGAAACTGCAGATTTGGCACGAGAGAAAATTGAGCTCGAAACCATGCCAGAGGTTGAATTAAAAGAACTTGCTAAAATATATGTTGCCCAAGGTTTGGACAAAGACTTAGCCATGCAAGTTGCCATTCAGCTTACAGAGAAAGATGTATTGCAAGCTCATGCCAGAGATGAATTAGGAATAAACGAACATACACAACCCAAACCACTTCAAGCAGCATTAGCCTCTGGTGCTTCATTTATAAGCGGTGGAATCCTTCCATTTTTGGTCGCATTTTTTGCTCCAATTAAATCGATGGTTTTTTACCAGTACGGTTTTGCAATCGTTTTTTTAGCGCTTTCTGGTGCCGTTGCAGCAAAAGCAGGTGGCTCTAATATGTTAAAAGGAATTATTCGTATTTGCTTTTGGGGAACTGTTGCAATGGCTGTAACTGCTTTAGCAGGTTATATTTTCGATGCAAAAACCGGGTAGATTTGGCGTTATGTTAACCTTAAATAGCTGCACTTACTTTTTGGAAATAAACCGGATTGAAGTGGTATCTCCCGATTTTTCTTCGGGAATACAAACAAAAAGCCGGACTAACTTTAATCGTTAATCCGGCTTTGCTTTTCTAAATATATTTTTACTATGCTTCTTTAACTTCTGTTTTTGGCTTAGTTTCAACTTTCCATTTTTTTGCCCACTCTGCTTGTTCTTCTTCATTATGGAATGTCCAGGCTACAAAACGGCTAATTTTTTGGCCCTGACTCATTTGAACGGTACGAACTTCGAAAGCATTTGCATTAACCAAGTTATTGTAAATACTTTTTAAGTTGGCACTTTTAGATACCAAAGAACTAAACCATAAAACCTGATTTTTGATTTGAGCGCTTTGAATAATCATTTGCTCTACAAAAGCACGTTCTCCACCCGGGCACCAAAGCTCTGCCTTATTACCACCAAAGTTTAATACGTGTTTTACTTCTTTTTCTGTGCCACCCAAATTACGCCATTTCTGTCGGGTACCTTGTTCTGCTTCTTTTAAAGATGAGTGGAAAGGTGGGTTGCAAACCGTTAAGTCGTATTGCTCTCTTGCGCCAACAATACCTCTAAAAATCCCCATTTTCGAAGATTGAAGACGAGCTTCGATAGCGCCTTGCAATGGCTTGTTTGCATCTACAATACGCTGAACTGATTCGATTGAAAGCGGGTCGATATCAGAAGCTACGAAATTCCATCCATATTCCTGATGACCGATAATTGGGTAAATACAGTTTGCGCCTACACCAATATCTAATACTTTAATGTTATTCCCTTTTGGAATTTTACCCTTGTTACTCGAGCCTAATAAATCGGCAACATAATGTATATAATCTGCTCTGCCTGGAATTGGCGGGCAAAGATAATCTTTAGGAATATCCCACTGCGGAATGTTATAAAAATGCTTCAGCAATGCCTTATTAAGTGCTTTAACGGCGCTTTGGTCAGCAAAATCGATAGAATCATCGTCGTGTTCGTTCTTAAAAACGAAACGCTTTAATTCTTTTGAACTAGTAATAAGTTGTTTGAAATTGTAACGTGAACGGTGTTTGTTACGTCCGTGTAACTCGCTTTTTTCATTGCGGTTATTTTCTTTTTGAGCCAATGTGTTCTGGATTAATTAAACAAGCTGTGTGCAGGTTTCTAACGCAAAGGTAGGGAAAAGAGTTGGGTTATGGGTTATGGGTTATGGGTTATGGGTTATGGGTTATGGGTTATGGGTTTAGAAGTTGTTTTATGAAAAGGTTTAATCGATTGCGATTTTTTTGTATTCTTTTTCAAATCCAGTTCTTTTTCAAATTCACACGTATAACTCGCAAGCAAATTATGCGTCCAGACTTGTAACCTTTAACCTTTAACATCCTTTATTGCCAGCTTATACTTCACTTCATCAAATTGATTTTCGCTTTTTGCTATTACAATTGTAGCAACGCCGTTGCCGATTACATTTGTAATTGCTCTGGCTTCACTCATAAATCTATCTACACCAATTAGTATAGAAATATGCTCAATCGGCATAATTTTAAGCGCAGTTAAGGTCGAAACCAAAACTATAAAACCACTTCCTGTTACGCCTGCTGCCCCTTTTGAAGTAACCATAAGCACACCTAAAACGGTAATTTGTTGGCCTAAGGATAAATCGACATGGAAAACCTGACAGAGAAATATTACCGCCATTGCCAGATAAATTGCTGTTCCATCTAAATTAAAAGAATAACCCGTTGGAATAACCAAACCAACAACAGATTTATCGCAGCCGATTGCTTCCATTTTTTGCATCATACTTGGTAAAGCCGATTCTGAGGAAGAAGTACCCAAAACTATTAAAATCTCCTGGCGGATAAATTTAAGATACTGCCAAAGACTGAAATTATAATATCGACAAATACCGTTTAAAACCACAAAAATGAATAAAATACAAGTTAGATAAACCGATCCCATTAGCTTGGCCATGCCAATAATGCTTTGAACACCATGCGTACCAATACTGAAAGCCATACCACCGAAAGCACCTATTGGAGCCAAACGCATAATTACTTTCATTATTTTGAAAAGTACTTTAGAAATTTTATCAAAAGCATTTAAAACTGAAGTTCCTTCGCCACCTAATTTATTTAAGCCGTAGCCAAACAGAATTGCGAATAATAGAATCTGCAAAATGTTTCCTTCGGCAAAAGCAGCGATAACATTATGCGGAATAATATGAAGAAAAAATTCTGCCCAGTTCATATCCTTCGCCTGTTCTGCATAACCAGCAATTTTTGTAGTATCGCCTGCTTTTGCGACCATCCCAGCACCAGGTTTTAGAATATTAGCAACTAATAAACCAATTGCAATAGCTACTGTACTTACAATTTCAAAATACAAAAGGGCTTTTCCACCAACTCTACCTACCTTTTTCATATCGCCCATATGGGCAATACCTAAAACAATGGTAAAGAAAATAATTGGTGCAATTAACATACTTATCAGGTTAATAAAACCCTGACTAATTAGTTTAGCCGTTGGCGCAAACCCTGGGAAATATGTTCCAACAAATATGCCTATGATTATGGCTACTATAACCTGGAAGGTTAAATTAGAAAATAGCTGTTTTATAAATTTCATTAATTCGATTTTGAAAATGGAATATAGAAATATTCTTCTATGTAACCCGACTTTACTCTTTTAAGGTTTAATTTCGATAACATCGCCAGCAGTAAAAATCCCGAAATCAGCCTGATTAAATTTCAGCAAACCTTTGTCTGTTTTCTTTAAATCTTTTGGGTTCGATAAACGTATTATCTGACTTTCCCCTGCAACTGTTGCTTTATTGCCATGAACAATAATTGCTGTGCTTTCATCAATTCCTACAGATGTTAAATCTGGATGGGCAGCTAAAGCAGAAATTAAACGGTTATATCGATTTCTTTTTAAGAAATGCTGGTCGATAATTGTGTTTTCCAGCAAGCCCATGCCCTCCTCAAACTCAATATTTTTATCCCAAAGTTTATTAAATGTTTCTTTGTAAACGGTATCTAAAAGTTGGTTTCCAGTAATCATATATTTACTCATAACCGCAGCGCCGGCACTTGTTCCTGCTATTGTAGAACCATTTTTATACGCTTTATGAATTGCAGCGTAAACTGGTGTATTTAAAACTGATTTCATAAAACGACTTTGGTCGCCGCCAAGAATATAAATCAGTTTTGCTGAAGCCAAAGAATCGATCCATTTCTTATCGTTAACATCATGCTTTGCAAAATTGAAATTTCTGATCATTCGATTATCCAACTTTTTCATTTGAGCAGAAAAACTCTTAAATCCAGAATCGGGAATTGTACTTGCCATTGGCAAAACAATAATATAATCTGTAGATTTTAAATCGGCTGTTTGCAGCATCTGTTTCATTAACGCATCCGAGCGATTTCCTCCACCAATTATGAATAAATTGCCTTTATTTTGGGCTTTTACAAAAGTCGAAAGGCTTATGATTACAAGTAATGTAAACAGTTTCTTCATCATTTGTAAATGCTTACTTCTATTTTGCCATCGGCAGTAATTGTTCCACGATACATACCTTCAGTATTAAAAGGCATTGCAACGTTTCCTTTTTTATCCAAAGCGATCAAACCGCCATCACCACCCATTTTACCAACCTTATCTAAAGCAATTTTCGATGCTTCGATAACCGATAAACCTTTATATTCCATTAAATCGGAGATGGTTTTAGCCACCACATTACGAATGTAAAATTCGCCCCAACCCGTACAAGAAATACCAGCAGTTTCGTTATTACAATAAGTTCCGGAGCCGATTATTGGTGCATCGCCAACACGACCGTATTTTTTATTTGTCATACCACCAGTCGAAGTTCCAGCAGCCAAATTGCCTGCTTTATCTAACGCCACACAACCAACAGTTCCGAACTTATAATCGTGATTTTTCGAACCTAAAAGCTCTGATTTTTTACTTCCGTGGTCTAAAACCGCTTTGGTAGAATCTTCTTTAATTGCCTGTTGTAAACCGTCCCAACGTTCTTTAGTCCAATAATATTTAGGGTCGACAATTTCCAATCCAGCATCTTTTGCAAATAAATCTGCTCCAGAACCAACCATCATTACATGCTCTGATTTTTCCATTACTGCTCTGGCTGCTGAGATAGGATTTTTGACTGTTGTAATACCTGCAACTGCTCCAGCCATTTGCGTTTTGCCATCCATAATTGCCGCATCAAGCTCGTTGCGACCATCATGGGTAAAAACTGCGCCTTTACCTGCATTAAACAAGGGCGAATTTTCCATTACATGAATAGTTGCTTCTACTGCATCTAAACTATTTTTTCCTTCTTGAATTTTTGCATAACCAGCTTTCAAAGCCTCGGTTAAAGCAGCGATATATGCAGCTTCTTTTTCGGGCGTCATGTTCTTTTTCAAGATTGTTCCGGCGCCGCCATGAATAACCATAACATATTTTTTCTGCTGTGCAGAAACATTCAGAGCAAGAACTGAGATTAACAGAACAGCGAATAGTTTTAAAGATTTCATCTTCTATTGATTTTAAGAAGATGTTAAATTAAGAAATTACTTCGAAATAATTAAGATTTATGCTTTGGCAATACCTTCTGAAGAAAATTGTAAATCGTAAAGCTTTTTATAGTAACCGTTTAGCCTTAATAATTCCTGATGAGTTCCTTTTTCTTTAATTTCGCCTTTATCCAAAACAATAATTTGATTGGCTTTTTGAATGGTTGATAAACGGTGGGCAATAACAATTGAAGTTCGGCCTTCCATTAAATTATCAATCGCTTTTTGAATTAACAATTCTGTTTCAGTATCTACAGATGAAGTGGCTTCATCCAATACCAAAATTGTCGGATTATGAACCAAAGCACGAATAAAAGAGATGAGTTGTGCTTGTCCGGCAGAAAGTGTCGAACCTCTTTCCATTACATTATATTGATAACCGCCAGGCAAACGCTCAATAAAATCGTGAGCACCAACTTTTTTCGAAGCATTTACTACTTCGTCAATCGTAATTTTTGGATTATTTAAGGTGATGTTATTTAAAATTGTATCTGAAAATAAGAAAACATCTTGTAAAACTGTTGCAATATGACTTCTCAAATAATCGAGTTTAAAGTCCTTAATGTGTATTCCATCAACTGTTATTTCTCCTTTTTTAACCTCGTAAAAACGGTTTAAAATATTAATTGTCGATGATTTACCCGCTCCGGTTGCACCAACTAAAGCTACTGTTTCGCCTGCCTTTACTTCGAAAGATAAATCTTTCAAAACATAATTATCATCGTTGTAAGCAAACCAAACATTTTTGAATTTGATGTTTCCATCCAGCTTTGGAGGTTCAATTTGTCCCGTGTCAATTGTTTTCTCATCAGTATCTAAGACTTTAAAAACACGTTCGGCACCAACCATCCCCATTTGTAAAGTATTAAATTTATCAGCCAGTTGGCGAATTGGGGTGTAAACCATTGCCAAGTACATAATAAACTGATTAATTACTCCTGGTGTTATCGAACTGCTGAAAATACTTTTACCTCCATACCAAATTAATAAGGCTAAAGACATTGCTGAAATTAACTCTACTATGGGGAAAAAGATAGAATAATACCAGTTAGAACGAATATTTGCATCGCGATAGCGTTTGTTGATGTTGTAGAATTTCTTGTACTCTTGCCTTTCTCTGGCAAAATATTGCACTATGGAAACACCGCTAATATGTTCTTGCAAAAAGGTATTTAAGTTTGCAACTTCGGTTCTTACTTCCTGAAAAGCTGCTTTAATCGATTTCTGGAATTTCCTTGTGGCCATTATTAACAATGGAACAGGAATTAAAACGACTAAAGTTAGTTTCCAATCGATAGCCAACATAACGCCAACAATTACGATAACCTGTAAAGAATCGCCAATCATGGAAATTAATCCTTCAGAAAAAATATCGGCAATGGTTTCTAAATCTGAAACTGTTCGGGTAATTAACTGACCAATTGGGGTTTTATCGAAGTACTTTAACCTAAGTTTTGTAATGTGATTAAATACGTTGATTCTTAAATCGCGTATTACCGATTGACCTAAAGTATTGGTTAGAAGTGTTTGACTGTATTGAATAATGCTTTGCAAAAGCAGCATTAAAATCATCAGAATGGTCATGGTAACTAAACCATTATAATCACCTTTTAAAATATAATTATCTAATGCATAACCAATTAAAAACGGGCGAACAGGAGAAATTGCAGCAAGTAAAACAGTTAAAATTACTGAGGAAATAAAAACAGAACGATAAGGCTTAACATATTCAAAAATACGCTTAAGTAATCCTTTATTATATACTTCGCCTGTTACTGCCATTTTATGGGTTATGGGTTTAGAATTTGTTTTGAGCAAAGGTTTAATCGTTTGCGAATTTTATATTTTTTTTATACATCCAGACTTATAACCTATAAACCGCAACTCGTAACTAATTTATGTACGGATATTCTACTTTAACTAAATACAAACCGCAAGCAGGAACCGATTGTCCGGCGTTGCTTCGGTTTTTACTATCAATAATTACTTTAAAATCTTCAATATCGATTTCTTTTTTGCCTACCCGAACCAATGTACCAACGATTGCCCTAACCATATTTCTAAGAAAGCGGTCGGCTTCTATTGTAAAAACAATACTTCCATCTTGTTCTTCGAAAACAGCCTGTACAATTTTACAATTATTGGTAAAGGTTTGCGTATTCGATTTACTAAAGCAAGAAAAATCAGTGTAATTTAATAATTCTGACGCGGCTTTATTCATCAAATTTATATCTAATTTATCTTTTACCAACCACGAACGGTTTAGTTTAAAAGGATCTTTTTCGAAATGAATATAATATTTGTAAGCCCTTGCTGTAGCATGGAAACGAGCATGTGCGTCATTGGCAACAGGCACAATCCTTTTAGCTGCAATTTGGTAAGGCAGTTTTGCGTTAATACTTGCAATAGAATTTAAAACCTTAACCTCATCTATGTTTTCTACATCAAAGTGAGCGAAAAATTCAGTTGAATGCACGCCTGCATCTGTTCTGCCACAACCTAATGTTTCTATTGGTTGCCTAAAAATTATACTCATAGCGCCATCCAACAACTCTTGAACAGTTATTGCATTGGGTTGAATTTGCCAGCCGTGGTATAAGCTGCCATCGTAAGCGATTTGTATGAAATACCTTTTTTTACTCAAAGCGATGCAAAAGTACAGTTTAGTATGTTAGAATAAAAGAGTAAGGATTAACAAACAAAGATAAATGAGCAACCAGCTTTTCACAGTAATTTCTGCTTTCTCATGCATATTAGAAGTTTAATCTTATTCCTTACTCTTTTATCTTTGTTCCTTGTAATTATTGTTGCTAAGTTTGTTGAAAATATTAAATTAACATGATACAAAGAATACAATCTATCTGGCTTTTTTTAGCAGCAATAGCCTTAATTTTAATGCTTTTTTTACCCCTAATTAGCAAAGAAAACACAACAACTGAAACAGAAATCCACACGATTGGCTTATATCAGGACGTTGTTGGGAAACCAGGTTCTGGCCAGATGAAAGAGCAGTTTACACCTCTTTTAATTACAAATATTGTAGTCGCTGTACTTTGTTTTGTTAATATTTTTAATTTCAAAAGAAGAAGTATGCAAAAACGAATTGCAATATTTTCGATCATTGCAATTATTGGTTTTGCATTTTGGTGCAGTATTTTCGCTCAAAAATTACCAGGTGGTATTGATGGTGCTCATTTCGATTTCGGTGCTTATTTACCTGCTGTTGCTATTCTATTTTGTATACTCGCAATTTTCGGTATTAATAAAGATGAAAGATTAATCCGCTCTGCTGAAAGACTGAGATAAATAAATTCTAAGAAACTTTCCTTGTATAGATAACGTAAAGAAAAATATAATTCATCTTTAAAACGATCGTCTTTGCGACGTACGAAGCAATCGCTCCTGTCAAAATATGTTGCTTCGTACCTCGCAATGACAATATGAAGAATTTTTAAAAAAATGCTTTAAAATTTGGCATTCGGTAACTAATTAAAATGTCGAAAGAAATTAAAGACACTTATTTTTCAAAATTCAAAACTAAAATCAATCATCAGATTATTCCTGAAAAGTTTAATTTGATGATTGATGAGCCACACCCGTTATGCTTATTAGCGGCTGGTGAGCTGCAAGATTACCTCAGCAATCAAACCGATTGGATACACAATTTCGGTTTATCTGATGATGATGAAACCCCAATTATTGGTAAAATGTTCGGCGTACTTGTGGTTCAAAATCAAGAAAATGAATTAGGTTATTTATCTGCTTTCTCTGGTAAACTGGCAGGCTGTAATCAGCACGCCAAATTCGTTCCGCCAGTTTTCGATTTACTTACCGAAAATGGCTTTCTAAATCCCGGAATGAAAGAACTTACACACTTAAATCAAGAAATAAGAGATCTAGAAGCACAGGGATATAATGAAAACCTAACGCATATTAGAGATTTAAAACTCAAAAGAAAAAATCACTCTATCGCTCTACAAAATAAAATTTTCAATCATTATCATTTCTTAAATCAAGCAGGAGCAGAAAAAAGCTTGTCAGAAATATTTAAAGATATAGGTTATAAAAATCCACCGGCTGGCGCAGGCGAATGTGCTGCACCTAAACTTTTACAATACGCTTTTCAACATAAAATGAAGCCAATTGCACTAGCAGAATTTTGGTGGGGTCAATCACCAAAGTCTGATTTTTGGAAACATGGGCAATTTTACCCTTGCTGTAGAGAAAAATGTGAGCCTATTTTTAAGCATATGTTAAGCAAAATTGACATTCAAAAAGGTTAACCAGAACCTTCAATCGAACTTATTGTATTTAAAAAAAGCTTAACACTTAATTTACAAGCCTTTACATTAAATAACTATTTACCTAACCATCAGTAAAATACAAAATATTAACTGTACCTTTGCGGCTTAAATAAATAAAAGACGAATGACAAACCCATTTCAATTATTGGGGATAAGTGATGACGTCGTTAATGCCGTAAAGGACCTTGGATTTGAAACTCCAACTCCTATTCAGGAACAAAGTATTCCTGTACTGTTAGAAGGCACTAATGATTTTGTTGGTTTGGCCCAAACAGGAACAGGAAAAACAGCCGCATTTGGTTTGCCGCTGTTAGAACTAATCGATTTTAAAATTAACAAACCACAGGCATTAATTTTATGCCCTACACGTGAGTTATGTTTACAAATCGCTAACGACCTTAAAAACTTTTCTAAAAACGTTGCTAATGCCCACGTTGTTGCCGTTTACGGTGGCGCGAACATTATGCAACAACTACGCGAAATACGCCAAGGCGTTCAAATCGTAGTGGCCACGCCTGGCCGTATGTTGGATATCATTGGCCGTAAGGCAATTGATTTCTCTTCTGTTAAATATGTTGTGCTTGATGAAGCTGACGAAATGTTAAACATGGGTTTCCAGGATGACATTAACGACATTTTATCAACTACTCCTGATGACAAAAAAACCTGGTTATTCTCGGCTACAATGCCTGCAGAAGTTCGCCGTATAGCTAAAAACTATATGGACAATCCTGTTGAATTAACCATGGGCACAAAAAACACTGGTAACGTAAACATCGAACACGAATATTATATCGTTCGTGCTCGTGATAAATACGCTGCCTTAAAACGTATTGTAGATTTCAACCCTGAAATTTTTGCAGTAGTATTTTGTAAAACCAAATTGGATACACAAGATGTTGCTGAGCATTTAATTAAAGATGGTTACAATGCTGATGCTTTACACGGCGATTTATCGCAACAACAACGTGATAAAGTTATGCAACGTTTCCGTGAGCGTAACATGCAATTATTAATTGCTACAGATGTTGCTGCTCGTGGTATCGATGTAAGCGGTGTAACTCACGTAATTAACTATTCTTTACCTGATGAGATTGAAAGTTATACTCACCGTTCTGGCCGTACTGGTCGTGCTGGTAAAACGGGTATTTCTATCTGTATCATCAACTCAAAAGAAGTTGGTAAAATCCGTCAGTTAGAACGTATTATTGGTAAACAATTTACTAAAGCTGAATTACCTACAGGATTTGATGTTTGCGAAAAACAATTATTCTCGTTAGTGCATAAAGTACATAACGTAGAAGTTAATGTAGAGCAAATCGATCAATACATTCCTCGTATAATGGATGAATTTAAAGATTTGTCTAAAGAGGATGTAATTAAACGTTTTGCATCTTTAGAGTTTAACCGTTTCTTAGATTACTATTCAAAAGCACCTGATTTAAATGCAGCTGTTGGCGATGACCGTGGCGAAAGAGGCGAACGTGGTGAAAGACGTGGACGTGGTAGCGAAGGTTACACTCGTTTATTTATAAACTTAGGTTCAGTAGATGAATTTACTCGTGGCGATATGTTGTCATTTATCTGTAATAACGGAAAAATTGCTGGCAAAAGCGTTGGTAAAATCGATTTAAAAGGTGTTTTCTCTTTCTTTGAAGTTGAAGATGCTGTTGCTGATACCGTTTTCGAAGGCTTTAAGTCTGTTGAATTCAACGGTCGTCAGGTACGTATTGAGAAAAGTGGAGATGGTGGTCGTGGTGAAGGTGCTGGCGAAAGACGCGGTGGCGGTGAAAGACGTAGCGGTGGATTTGGTGGCGAACGCAGAAGCGGCGGTGGCGGTGGTTACCGTGGCGGAAACAGCGGCGGTGGCGACAGAAGAAGTTCTGGCGGTAGCGGACGTAGAGAAGGTGGAAGAAGTGAAGGTGGAAATGGCGGCGGCGGTTTCAGAGATTTCTCTGGTCGTAGTCGTGATGATAAAGGTGGTAACACTGGTGGCAGTGGACGTAGAGAAGGTGGAAGTCGTGAAGGCGGAAACAGAGAAGGTGGCGAGCGTCGCAAAAAATGGTAAATCACTAAACCAAATATTTTTACAAACCGCTTCGATTTTATCGAGGCGGTTTTTTTATGGCCGAAAATTTATAGTGTCAGCTTATGTAGTTCAACATTAAATGATGTAAATCTACCCAAAATTGTTGTTTTAATTTTTCGATTTCTTATGGTAATTTCGAGCACTATCTATTTTATTTATGTGCTAACTAAAAAGGCAGAATAAATCTTTTAATTTAGTGACCATCACTTCAAAACTATGCGAATCTTATTTTCTTTTATAGCTATTTCCTTCCTATTAAACACATCTGCTTTAGCCCAAAAGTCAGTTAGTCCTGACAAAAAAATGGAATGGTTTGCAGATGCAAAACTAGGCATTTTTATACATTGGGGCATATATTCGGTTAATGGCATTTCAGAATCCTGGGCGTTTTACAACAATTACATAAATCATGATAATTACATGAAACAGCTTAATGGATTTACTGCTGAAAAATATAACCCACAAGACTGGGTAAATCTGATTAAAGAAAGTGGCGCCAAATATGCTGTTATCACTTCAAAACATCACGATGGCGTTTCACTTTGGAATACGAAAGCACAAAAAGCAACAACAACATTAAATAATAGTGCAGCAAAAAAAGATTTAATATCGCCATTTGTTGCCGAGCTTAAAAAATCAGGACTTAAAACTGGATTATATTTTTCTCTCCCAGATTGGAGTTATGCTGATTATGATATTTTTACCAGAGAAAGAAAACGATACGATTCAAAAACGGATTTGAAAAGATGGAACAGCTATTTAAACTATTATCAAGGTCAGTTAACAGAGCTTTCTTCACAATATAATCCAGATTTATTATGGTTTGATGGCGATTGGGAACATACATCAGAAGAATGGCAAAATGATAAAGTACATTCTTTATTAAAAAATAAGAACCCCAATATCATTATCAACTCAAGATTAGATAAACATGGCGATTATGACACGCCAGAACAAGGCGTTCCAGTTGTTAAACCCGATTCTAAATACTGAGAACTTTGTTATACCATGAATGATTCTTGGGGCTATCAACCTTATGATAACCACTACAAATCATCTAACATGATTATTCGAACCCTTGTTGATTGCATCAGTATGGGCGGAAATTTATTGTTAGACATTGGGCCAAAAGCCGATGGAACGATTGCTCCTGAACAAGTTAAAATTTTAAAAGATTTAGGTCGCTGGACAAAAAAACATAGCGAAGCTATTTACGAAACGCAATCTGGAATTCCCTACGGGCATATTAACGCAAAAACTGCATTATCAAAAGATAAAAAGAACCTATACATCTATCTCGAAAATAAAGACTTAAATGGAATTCGATTAATCGGGATAAAATCTAAAATTAAGAGTGTAAATGTAATTGGCGAAAAAACGCCAGCTAAGTTTACTTCGATTAACCAAAACGACTATCTCTTAAATATTCCGAATGAGGCTTTCGATGCAGACGTAACGGTTTTAAAAATAACATTCGATGAGTCGATTCAGCTATCAGAAATAAAACAACAGCCAATTTCATTAGAAACCTTATTTGGGGCAACTCAACCTTTAGATTTAATGAATATAAATTTAAAAATATTGGCAAGTGACTTAAATAATGGCATCAATATATTTAAAAACACTAAACTTCCTATTGATGGTTTAGGTTTCGAATCGGGAATTAAAAACGCTAATGCAAACATAAACAACTGGGTTATTAACCATGCAGAAGCACTTTCAAACACTCAAAAAGGAATCCCTTTTGGTCATTATATTGGAAATACTGCACTTTCTGCCGATAAACAAACTTTATATTTATTTGTGGAGGGCCAACCAACAGGCCCAATATCAATTAAGGGATTAAAAAATAATATCAGTCGAATTAGGGTGGTTGGCGAAGGTACAATGCTTTCGCATGAAGTTTATAACAAATTATACTGGAGTAAAATTCCAGGTATTGTTTATATAGATATCCCAAAAGACAAATTGGATAAGGATTTAACTGTTATAGCAGTGCTTTTAGATGGGCCAATTGATTTATATAGAGAGAAAGTTGGCGCTATCGAAAGTAACATGTAATTATTTAACGAATGTAAAATAGTTATTGGGCTTTATAATTATCCTCAAATTGAGTTACTTTCGCTAATTATGCAGGCAAAATATATTTCCTATCAGGAAACTGGTTCATTTTCTAAACTGGTTTTAGATTATATTAATAACGAAGAACAGCTTAAGGCTTTTTATAGTTATCGCCCTGACATGGATGGTTTAGCAGAGGCACTAGAAAAAAGGCACTTTTTAGGCAATAGACAAACTTTAGTTGAAGTTTTAAAAAACCAATACCAGCGTTTAACGCCAAATAAATCGGTTACTAAAAATATAGAACTTTTAGGTTTAGATAATACTTTTACGGTTACAACTGGCCATCAATTAAATCTTTTTACTGGCCCGCTTTACTTTATTTATAAAATCGTTACCGCGATAAATCTTGCTATCGAGTTAAAAATTGCACATCCGGATAAAAATTTTGTACCCATTTACTGGATGGCTACCGAAGATCATGATTTTGAGGAAATTAATCACGTTAGTGTTGATGAAAAAAACATCAGCTGGATTCAAAATACAAATGGCGCAACCGGAAGATTAAGCACTAAAACAGTTGCAGCAGCAGTTACCGCTTACAAAGGGTATTTAGGTATTTCTAAGAATGGAAAGCGAATTGCAAAACTAGTTGAACAAGCTTATTTGGAACATGATAATTTAGCGGATGCAACAAGGTACTTAGTTAATAATCTGTTTGAAAAATATGGCTTGGTAATCGTAAACGCTGATGATATACAATTAAAAAAGCAATTTTCCAACATAATAACAGCTGATGTTATTGAACATAACAGCGCTAAAAACATAGAACAAAGCTCTAAAAGTTTAGAAGAATTTGGCTACAAAACACAGGTTAATGGTCGCGATATCAATTTCTTTTATTTAAAGGATAATTTACGCGAGCGCTTAATTTTCGAGAAAGGAAAATATTTAGTTAACCATACTGATATTAATTTTACAGAAACTGAATTAAGAGCCGAAATCGAAAATCACCCAGAGCGTTTTAGTCCAAACGTAGTTATGAGACCAATGTATCAGGAGGTAATTTTACCGAACATTGCCTACATTGGTGGCGGTGCAGAAGTTGCTTATTGGATGCAATTAAAAACAAATTTCGATTATTATAAAGTTGATTTCCCGGTTCTGCTTTTACGCAATTCGGCCTTATTAATTGATAAACGCAGCGCTGAAAACTTGTACAGTCTTGGTTTTTCTCTGGAGGATATTTTTTTACCAGTAGAGGAACTAAAAAACATTTGGGTGAAACGCCATTCTACAGCTCAATTAAGTTTAGCCGATGAAACAAGAGCCATAAACAGCATTTTTGATCAAATTAAATTGAATGCATATAAGATTGATAAAACACTTTCTGTTTCTACGGATACAGCTAAGCAAAAGACAAATCGCTTATTAACAAACCTTGAAAAAAAACTTTTCAGAGCTGAAAAGCGTAAGCATGAAACAGCCCTTGTTCAAATAGAAAATGTTAAGAAACGCCTTTTTCCAAACGGAACAATGCAAGAAAGAACATTAAATATTGCGCCAATGTATGTTAATTATGGTGAAGATTTTCTTTCATCATGCATTGAAAATTTCGAACCATTAGGCGGCGATTTTACTTTATTGTTGCCATGATGAGCAAGGATAAATAACCAGAGAATAAAGACAAATAATTAAAATTATCATAAGGAATTCGCAGCAACATATCATTGCTCCTTGTTCCTTATTCAAAAAATAAAAATGAACTTTATAACCTTTACCGAAACCAATCTCAGAATTTTTACTAATAGTGTTTTTCAAAGAATGGGCTGCTCTGATGAACATGCTGAATTGGCTACTGATGTTTTAATTCGTTCTGATTTACGTGGTATTGATTCGCATGGTGTGGCTCGTTTAAGTGGCTATGTTCGCCTTTGGGAAAAGAAAAGGATTAATGCCACCCCGAACATCAAAATTGTGCATGAAACACCTACAACAGCAACTATTGATGGTGATGCTGGTTTAGGTCTGGTCGTTGCGCCCTTTGCTATGAAAGTTGCAATAGAAAAGGCCGAAAAATATGGTAGCGGCTGGGTTTCGGTTAAAAATTCTAATCACTTCGGTATTGCTGGGTATCATGCTTTAATGGCGGTAGAAAAAGATATGATTGGTATCAGTATGACAAATGCTAGCCCATTGGTAGCGCCAACTTATGCCAACGAACGTTTATTGGGCACCAACCCGATGTGTTATGCTTTTCCAGCAGGAAAATACCCCCCAGTTATTGTAGATATGGCTACCGCTGCTGCTGCAAATGGAAAACTCGAAATTGCACAAAGAGCAAATAAAAGTATTCCCGATGGTTGGGTTCAGGATAAAAACGGAGAAAACTCTACAAATCCAAACGAATTAAAAAGTGGTGGTTCTTTACTCCCTTTAGGTAGCGACAAAGACCACGGCAGCCACAAAGGTTATGGTTTAAGTGCAACAGTAGATATTTTATCAGCTGTGCTTTCTGGTGCTAATTACGGCCCTTGGGTACCTCCTTTTGTAGCTTTCTTAGAACCATCCGATAATCCGGTAGGCGAAGGATTAGGCCATTTTTTAGGCGCTATGCGAGTAGATGGATTTCGTCCGGCAGAAGACTTCAAAAATCACCTTGATAATTGGGTAGAACGTTTTAAAAGTGCTAAAACAATTGATCCAGATAAAAAAGTAATTATTCCTGGCGAACCAGAATACGAATTTGAGCAAAAAAGAAAAATCAGTGGTATCCCACTGATTGATGTTGTTGTTAACGATTTAAATGACTTAGCCGAAAAACTAGGAATTGCAGGCTTAAAATAATTTAATTAGCCACCTGAAATTCAAATGCTAATGCGTTTCTTTCAGATAAGTTTGACGGTAGTTCAACTATAGTTTCGCCATTTAGTACTTTCCATTTAAGATTATAAGACTTGGAAATTAGTTTCATCGTTGTTCCTTTTTTTGGGATATTACCTTTCCAACTTATGGTTTTCGGCAACTTCTCTTCAGGTTTGATGCAGTAAATTGCGTAGATGCTTCTCCCATCTTTACTTTGTGTAAACCAAGTTTGCCCACTATTATAGTTTTTAGTAATTCGGGTATTATAAATCGCTTTACCATTCACAGATGTCCATTTTCCAATTTCGTTTAATTGTGCTATCACTTCTGCGGGTAAAGTTCCATCAGGTTTAGGTCCAATACCAAGAAGTAAACTTCCACCTTTCGCTACAATTTCTACTAATTTATGAACAACTTCTGCAGCTGGTTTATATTTATCATTTGGCACGAAACCCCATGCGCCACCCAAAGTCATGCAACTTTCCCAAGGATAATCTAATTGCTTTTCAGGGATTCTTTGCTCTGGTGTTTGATAATTTTCATAAGAGCCATGAACGGTTCTATCAACCATGATTAAACCAGGTTGAGCTTTTCTTGCCATGGTTGCAATTTTGGGCATATCAATATCCTGACTCCATTTTGGGATATTTGCACCCCAAGATAATACTTCTTCATTTACCGTTTCCAGAGGACGAACCCACCCTCCATCTAACCACAAAATATCTACACTACCATAATTATTCATCAATTCACTTATTTGATTATAAGTGTAGTTCTTGAACATATTCCAACGCCAAGGATATTTTCTGATATCGTAATTGTTATTTCTATCTGCTGTAGCATATTTCTGCCACCAATAATATTGCGAATGCCAATCAGGTTTTGAAAAATATGCCCCAATCATAAATCCTTGTTTTCTGAAAGCATCGAAAACGTACTTTGCTACATCAGCTCTAGGATTATTTGCAAAAGGACCTTTCGCAATACTAAAATCGCTTTGCTTGGTATCGAACATGGCAAAGCCATCATGATGTTTGGTAGTAAAAACAAGGTATTTCATTCCGGCGTCTTTACCTGCTTTCGCCCATTGTTCGGGATTAAATTTAGTTGGATTAAATTGCTTGCTAAAATCCCAATACCATTTCTTATAATCTTCGTACGAAATTGTTGAATCTCTTTCTATCCAATCTTCAGAACAAATTGTCCACGATTCTATAATACCAGGAATAGCATATAATCCCCAATGTACAATCATTCCGAATTTTTTATCCTGCCAGTTATCAAGCTTTTCCTTTACCAATGGATCTTTGGGCCATTCGTAATGAGTTGATTGAGGCATAATATCGTTCTGTTGAGCAAAAAGGAAACTTGAGCAACAGGTTAGTATAAGAATTATAAGTAATTTTCTATTCATGGTATGTAATTAAAAATCCCAGCCTAAAAGGCTGGGATTAGTTTATTATTTAATTATGGCATCCAAAAAATCTTAGTTTTTCTGGTATCCTTTGCTTGTACCGCCTGGTAGTTAGCACTGTTTAGTGTTTTCTCCTTACCTGGGTAAATCAATCGTGTTGGTGGTGTATCAAATCCTGACAACTTTCCTGCTGTTGGAAAAGTTAATACCGGGAAACCAGTCCTTCTGTACTCAGACCAAGCTTCTGTCGATTGTAAAACGCCATAATGAATCCATTTCTGGTTGTAAATTAAAGCCAGTTTATCAGCTGATGCTCCTGCATAAGTTGCAGTTGAAGTGTTTACCCAAGCATCTACAACTGTAGAAGCTGGAGCCGCAACGTTTTTAAAGCCACCACCTTGGTTTAAATTATTAAGGTAATGGTAAAACGTAACCGATTGTCTTAAAGCATTATCATATGCAGTTTTCGCATCAGTAGTACTTCCCCATCTTTCATAAGCTTCAGCTTTCAAGAAGTTAACTTCAGAAGCAGTAATTAAAATTCCAGGTAATTTTTGATTGTATAAAAATGTAGCTGAATCCAAGACTGAATAATCTGCAAAACTGTTTTCTTGTTGTGTAGTTGTAAAAGTAACAGGCATTGCTTTATAACCTGCGTTCTGAACAAATTTCCCACCTACTGTACGACCAAATTTATCATAAATCACAGGAATACGTGGATCATTTGCAGGCAACATAACGGTATTTAAAGCATAATCAGTTGCATACCAGCTACCTTCAAAAAATGCATCATGTAAATCGCTTGTGCTATTGGTTAAAGGCTGCAATAAAACATCTGAACTTCCTGGGTTGTAAGTACCAACATTTCCACCATCAATTAATGGCGTGGTTGCCTGGTTACCTAACATTTGTAAAACAGCAGTTCTTGCAGTTGCTTCATCAGTTTTCGAAATACGCATTAATAACCTAAGTCTTAATGAATTTGCATAGCGAGCCCACATGTTCATGCTACCTTTTAATAAGATATCTGATTTTGAGAATGCTGCTGTTGTAGTATTACTATTAAAATAAGTACCTGCAGCAGCTAAATCAGCTATAAAACTTGTGTAAAGTGCTTTTTGTTCATCATATTTTGGATTGTTGATTGTACTTGTTGAGTTTAAACTTCCAGCTGCTGAATATGGAATATCACCCCACAAATCAACCATTTTCGCTGCTTGCTCAATTAAAACAACTTTTGCTGCTTGCATAATTGCTTTTTGATTAGCCTGTTCGGCTGCAGATAGTGAATTGTATTTTAATTCCATTACACGGTACTGTGCCATAACACCACTTCCGTTACCACCAGTACTATAGAAATCATCCCAATATTGCTGAGAATAACCATCGCTTTGTTGGTAAATGGTATTGCCATTTGAAATGTAACTTGTTTGCGCATATACGCCAGGCATTTGTGATAAAAAAGTACGAACGTTCCAGTATTTTGCTGCTACACGGTCGTTATTTAACATTCCAGTAAACAATCCAGGTAAATTAGGGTCTAAAACCTTTTCTGGGTTGTTGAATTTATCTTCAAGATCCTTTTTACAGCCAACTAAAGTGGATACTGATAGCAAAAGAAAACTTGCTTGTATAATTAACCTTTTCATAATATCATTAATTTTAGTTGCTAAAAGTTTGCATTTAGTGAGAATCCGAAATTTCTTGATGCTGCTGTTGAACCCACATCAACCCCTTGAGACCACCATTTATTTCCTAGAGGTGCCTCTGGATCTAAATCTTTTAATGTACGGTGTATGTAGAATAAGTTACGTCCTATTAATGAGAAACGAAGGTTTGTAATACCCATTTTCTTTGTAAAAGTAGCAGGTATCTTATAAGTTAATGTAATCTCTCTCATCTTTATGTAATTGTTCTTAAAGATTTCTGCTTCAGTTAAAGAACCTTCACCCCAGTTAAAGGTCGTTATGTAGTAATCAGCTGCAGAAAGCACTTTTGTATTAGGCAAACCTGTAGTTTGGTTAACACCTTGTAAAAGAACGCCATCATTATACGTTTTACCATTACTTGTATAAGTTATACCTCCGTTATCAGCATCTCTAAATTCCATCGAGTTTTCTAACATACCCGCACCACGCATATACTTTAAGTTTGGTGCAATCATTTTACCACCGAAGCGATAATCAATTGTAAAATCTAAAGCAATGTTTCCATAGCTAAATGTGTTTGAAAAACCACCAACCGCTTTAGGCATAATGTTGCCGGCCTTTACATAAACCGAATTGTCCATTACGTAGAAACCATCATCATTAATTATATAGTTTCCGCTAGCATCTGTTTTTCTCGGGCGAATATAAATGTTACCCAGTTCTTCGCCTGCTCTTGCAACAATTTTAGCAGTAGACTGATCTGAATTATAGAAGTTAATTTCAGAATCAGCGTCTTTAAGTGAATTTACTTTAGATTTGTTTGTAGAGAAATTAAATCTAGTATCCCATCTAAATTTACCTGAAATTGGTGTAGCGTTTAGAGCCAATTCGAAACCACGGTTTCCTATTTCACCAACATTTACAATTTGAGTTTGAGCTCCATTTGTAGAACTTACATCAAGTGGTAAGATCTGGTTTTTGATTTTATTATTATAGTAACTAACATCTAAACCTAATCTTCCATTTAAGAAACGTGTTTCTAAACCAAACTCTGCTTCATGTTTTTTCTCAGGTAATAATCCTAAATTCCCGTAAGATCTAGCTGAAATGATAGAGGGAACTGAGCCATTAATAGTTTGTAAAGAAGTTTGGGTATACGAAATATTTGATTCATAAACTGGAGGCGCATTACCAACAACACCATATGATGCTCTTAATTTACCGTATGACCAAAATTTAGGCAATTTCCACAAATCACTAAAAACAAAACCACCATTAACAGAATAGTAAGAATATTGGTTATTAGCAGGAGGAAGTGTAGAAACATATTCCTGACGAGCAGTTCCTTCAACAAAAAGAAAATCTTTATAGCTTAAGTTTAATAGTCCTAGATAAGCATATTTTAATTGTTCTTTACGAGATTCTGTTGTTTCTGCAACACCAAAAGAGTTAGATAAAGCAAAAAAGTTTTCTGTTACTAATCCATCTCTAGTATTAGACTTTAAATCTTTATAAGTTTCTTTTCTACCCTGATAACCTCCACTTAATGAAACATTAAAATCTTCACCTATTTTATTTGAATAAGTTACTAATGCATCACCATATAATATCGAATACTGTCCTTGGTTTGTTGTGTACGAGCCAGTACTTGTGTTTCCATTTAGTGCACTTGGGATTTCTGTAAATTGACGATTTTCTGCTTTTACACCAGTATAATCATTACCAATACGTCCTCTAAACTTTAGATTTTTAGCAAAATCATAATTCAAAGTGAAACTAGATAATAATCTATTTTCATTTTCATCGTATGTATTTTTTAATTGTTGCCAATAAAAATCTAACAGATTTGTTGCTCTGATATTATAAACGAACGGTTCAGGACGAGCTGTCTGGTCGAAAGTTGAATATTTGTAACCATTACTAGTTTGATATTTTTCTTTCATTAATCCCATATCTTCTGCACGGCTAAAGAAGCCTGCGAAAGACCCTAAAACTTGACCTAACTGGTATGGTCTATTTCTCGTTTTGGTATTTACATAACTAACAATAACATCTGCAGATAATTTAGGTGCAAGTTTAACTGTTGAGTTTAAGTTAAATGAGTTTTTAGAACCTGTGTTTCCGGGTTGAGTTCCTTTATAATCTAACCGAGATGCAGAAAATCGATAGTTTAAAGCATCCGTTTGATTAGATATTGCAACGTTCGCATTCGAAGTATAGCCTGTTTGATAAACATCCTTGTAGTTATTTGGCTGAGGTGAATAAGAACGAATTGAACCATCCCACCATCTCACTTGTTGACCATCCATTTTAGGCCCAAAGTTAGCATAAGCTCTAAAGTATGGCCTTAAACCAGTTGGTGAAAGTGGATCTGCAATCCATCCTTCTTCATTAGCACCGTTTGCTACGTTAGTTTCTCTATCATAACCTGGTCCGTAAGTATTTTGGAAATTAGGTAAAAAGGCAACTTGATCTACAGAACCCTGATAATTGAAGTCAATTCCTAGGCCTCTGTTTTTAGAACCTTTTTTTGTAGTAATAACAACAACACCGCTTCCAGCATCCGAGCCGTATAATGCAGAGGCACTTGCACCTTTTAGAACTGTTAAACTTTCAATATCGGCCGGGTTAATATCTAAAATACCATTACCACGAACACGCTGATCATCCCAATAGTTATTATTATTTGCTCCAGCTGCGCCATTTTGACCATCATTTCTAATCATTACACCATCTACAACATATAAAGGTTGTTGATTGTAGTTAATAGAGTTGATACCACGAATTTGAACGTTTACCGCACTACTAGCACCACCAGGTGCAGTTGTAATTTTTACACCTGCTGCTTTACCATATAAGGCTGATGCAAAGTTTGTATTACCAGCCTCAGTTAATTGTTTTGCTGTAACGGTACTTACTGCATATCCCAGAGATTTTTCTTGTCTCTTAATACCCAATGCTGTAGTTACAATATCAACATCATCGAGTTGATTAGCACTTTCTTTTAGTACCACATTAATTGTTGATTGATTATTGTAAGGGATTTCTTGTCTTACATAACCGATTGCAGTAAAAACCAAAATTTCTTTTGAGTTTACAGATATAGAGAACTTACCAGATGCATCTGTTTGAGTTCCTTTTGTTGTTCCTTTAATAGAAACGCTTACACCGGGTAGTGAACCTGAAGCATCGCTTACCGTACCGGTGATGTTTTTTTGTGCAAAAGCTGTTATTGTTGATAAGACTAACAACAACATACTTAAGCATCTTAAGTACATTCTTTTCATATTGATTAGGTTATTTGTTTGATTAGTTTAGTTTAAAAGGGATATTTTACTGTTGAGTTCTTTTGTTTATCCATATATTATTAGTTAAATTATTTATAATTCGAATTGGGTGTTCTCTAATATTAAACTTGCTGCCGCTAGCAATTCCGCTTCATCTGTAAGGGTTGATACTTTAATAGTAGTTAGCTCTGCAATTCGAGGCATACAAAATTGATTTATAGCCTGCTGAATTGATGGCAAGAGCATTTTTCCAACTTTGGCACCTCTACCGCTTAATACTATACATTCGGGATTAAGGATATGCATGAGCGTTGCTAAGCCCTTTCCAATTTGAAAAGCTGCCTTAGAAACTATACTTATAGCCAAAGGATCTTGTGCATTAACTGCATCTAAAAAATGATCTCTCGGATGTTTAGTTTTATCCTGAAACAGAAATTTCATGCTTGATTCTGCTCCATCCATTAAAGCCCTTTCAGCTTTTTCTGCCATAACCAACAGAGATGTATCTAACTCTAAGCAACCTCTTTTGCCGCAAGAACATAATTTATCACTATCTGATAATGGTATATGACTAAATTCGCCTGCATAACCACCGCTGCCACGATATAGCTGACCATTTACAATCATGCCTAAACCAGTACCCCAACCAATATTAACCACCATTACATCCTTTAAATTAATAGCTTCGCCAAAATTAAGTTCAGCTAGAGCTATTAAACTAGAATCGTTATCTATAGAAACAGGTAATTTTATTGCTTTTGAAAGATAATCCCCTAATGCAGAAGCATCTTTGATTAAGAGAAATGATGAATTAATCCCTTTCTCTGCATTAACAAAACCAGGCATACCAATGCCTACACCAATTATATTATCTCTATCTAAATCAGATTTTGTAATACTTTTATTGATAAAATCAGCAAGTACATTAACATCATCAAACGAATCAGACATGTTAAGTTCAAGATACTGAACAGGCAAAACCACCCTTCTGGATAGATCGTAAATAGTTAGCCTTGTAATGAGCTGATCCATTGCAACTGCAACGATATATTTTTTGTTATCGGGATTTAATAAATATATAGATGGTCTTCTACCCCCAGTTGATGGCGCCAAACCTTGCTCCAAAACATAGCCTTCTAATATTAAACCATTAACAATAGAGGTAACCAATGGCAAACTTTTATTAGTGAGTTTGCTCAATTCAGTTAGCGCTAAGGCCTTTTTATAATAAAGATGTTTAATAATATCAGCCCTCAATCGTTGACCTTTTTCTATTATTACAGACATATTATTTGGTTTAACAACAAACTTAATAATTTTTTACAAAAGAACAACAAACTTAATAATTTTTTTTAAAAGTATTTTTTCCAAACAAAAAAAGGCTTAAATTTCTTTAAGCCTTTTTTTGTTTGGATTTTCTGGATTGATATTAATGTATACCCCTTAGTAACCTACTCCATCGAATTTTGTGCAGAAAAGATCCCTCACTATTCCAACTCATCCAAATAAACAATGCTTTTCCTACAACATGGTCTTCAGGTACAAAACCCCAATAACGAGAATCTGCTGAATTGTGGCGATTATCGCCCATCATCCAATAATAATTCATTTTGAAAGTATATGTCGTTGCAATTTTATCGTTGATGTACCAATCTTTACCTTTTTGTTCTACTTTATTACCTTCGTAAGTTCTAATGGCTCTATAGTATAAAGGCATAGTATTGCTATCGATATTAACAGTCCATCCTTTTGCCGGTATTTTAATCGGACCAAAATTATCTCTATTCCAAACACGATTCGGATCGTGAGGGAATGTACCCCCCGGTTCAATTTCAGCAGCCGTAGCAGCGGTCATTTTAACTGATTTAACAAAGTCGAATGCTCTTATTTCGTCAGCCATTTCAGGTGATATTTCTACACTATAGGTATTTGTTCCGAGTGGTTGCATATCACCCATTTTCAAATTCAAATCATCAAATACATTGTAATTGAAATCCATGGTTTTGAATTGAATAATATAAGGCATCATACCAGTACTTTTTAACGGCTCATCTTTACCATTGATATTGGCTATACCGTTTTTCATACTGATTACATCGCCTGCAATACCAATACAACGTTTAATAAAATTTTCTCTTTTATCAACAGGTCTGCTAATAATTGTAAACTGACTATGAATTGATGCTCTACCGTATTGTCTAACTAAATCATAATAACTCGGCACCTGATTTTCTACAGCTACGGTATCACCTTCGGGAAAGTTGAATACTACAACATCATTTCTTTTAATTTCTGATAAACCTGGCAAACGGCGATATTTCCATTGTACACCATCCCAATAAGCTTTTGTAGATGTTGTTAAAGGCATTGTGTGGTGAGCAAAAGGAAAAGCAACAGGCGTCATCGGAACACGAGCGCCATAATTAACTTTACTGACAAAAAGAAAATCGCCTATTAATAAAGAGCGTTCCATTGAACCAGAAGGAATTGTGTAAGCTTCAATAAAAAACACTCTAATTATTGTTGCGGCTACAACAGCAAAAACAATTGCATCAACCCATTCACGGGTTTTTGTTTTTTTCTTCTTATTGGCATCCTTTTTCTTCTGCCAGAATTTATAATTCATATATTTTATTTTTGGGTTAAGGATTAATTAAAACCGATTAACTTTTATCTGATTATTTATTAGTTGATACTATTTTAGTTCTATTCAAAAATATCTGTAATACTAAAAAAGCCTTTTTTATCTTTCAACCATTCTGCAGCTACAACCGCACCTAACGCAAAACCAGCTCTGCTGTGCGCTGTATGTTTTATTTCAATTTCATCAACCTCGCTACTGTAAATTACGGTGTGTGTACCAGGTATATTTTCTATTCTATGCGATTCTATAAGCAGCTGTTCAGCCTTCGGAAAAACATCTACATCTGTTCCTACAACCTCATTTAACCACTCCGTTTTTCTATCCAGATTATCAACTATACCTTCTGCAATTGTAATGGCTGTACCGCTTGGTGCATCTAGCTTTTGAGTATGGTGAATTTCTTCTACCTGAACCTCGTAAGCTGGGTAATTATTCATCAACTTTGCCAAAGTTTGGTTTAGCTTAAAGAATAAATTAACACCAATACTAAAGTTAGACCCGTAAAGCAAGGTATTGTTACTGCTATTGCATTCATTTTTAACTTCCTGCAATTTGCCATACCAACCCGTTGTGCCTACAACTACAGGCACATTTGCATCAAAACAAGTGTTTATGTTATTCAAAACCGAATCTGGTGTACTAAAATCTATGGCAACGTCTGCTGCCCTTAAATTTTGGCGGGTTAACTCTTCCTGATTATCGATTGAAATTTTTAAAACAATTTCGTGGCCACGTTCCAGAGCAAATTTCTCTATAATCTGGCCCATTTTACCATACCCTAAAAGCGCAATTTTCATTGAGTAATATTTTTATGTTATTTAAAATCTTAAAGATAATTTTAATGCAGGAGAACCATTAAAACCATACATCGTATTGGGGTTATTTATTAAAGTTGGGGTTATTTTAAAAGAAATTGTATCATCTATATTAAAATAATGCAACCTCGCAGCAACGTAAGCATCAACAACATTTACAGCATAAACCGCAAAGTAAGAAAATATTACAATCTGGCGGTTTCTCTTATAAATCGCTTGAGCATCCAAAACATTAGTATCTCCATACCGTTCTAAAGCTAGGTTTTCCTTTTTACCAGGGTTTTGGGCTCGAAACTGCGCTTCTTTTAAAAAAATTTTATAGTTTTTATCGCTATCGATATAAGAAAGTGTAAGTAAGGTAAATCCTGTATATATCAGTCCGATTTTACCAAGCGTGTAGGTTTTTTGCCAAAAATGACCAGTTTTTTCGCCCTTGGCATTTAATTCATCAACAAGTAATTGATTATTATAAAGCTGACCCCAACCTGGAATTATTAATGATTTGAAAATAGCCTTTCTACCTGCAACCTTACCGGGATTTACATATTTTTGCTTTAAAGTATCAACCTTTTTCTTAGAAGAATCTATCCGAACAACTCTTATTGGAGCTGTTTTAATTGTATCGACAGGCTTTAATAGTGTATCCTTAACCTGGGCAGAAACCAGATTTACAATACAAAATGTAAATAAAGAAAACAGTATTAAACGCTTAGCTTTTAGCATTACCAATCTAATAACTCTAAAATTCTGTTTAAGTCGTCATCACTTACGAAAGGAATTTCTATTGCGCCCTTGCCGTTTTGAGCAACTTTTAATTTTACCCGAGTTGCAAATTTAGAAGCCAAATCATCCTGAAGTTTTTGGTATTGAAATGAAGCTACTTTTTCTTTAGGTTTTTCGATTTTTAAAGGCTGGTGTTGTAAGTTACGCACCAATTCTTCTACCTTACGAACAGATAATCCTTTCTCCAAAATTTCCTGGTGGATGAATAACTGTCTATCCACACCATCAACATTAATTAGCGCTCTTGCGTGGCCCATAGAAATTCTTTGGTCGCGGATGGAGGCTTGAATTGCAGGTGGAAGTTTCAATAAGCGAAGATAATTGGTTACCGTAGTACGGTTCTTACCAACACGCTCACCTAATTGCTCTTGTTTCAATCCAACTTCGTCAATCATTCTTTGAAAACTCAGTGCAACTTCAATTGCATTTAAATTTTCACGCTGAATGTTTTCAATTAATGCCATTTCCAACATTTGTTGGTCGTTAGCACTGCGGATATATGCAGGAATTTGAGTTAAACCAGCCAATTTAGAAGCCCTGAACCTACGTTCACCAGAGATTAGCTGATATTTATTTGCACCAAGTTTTCTAACCGTAATTGGCTGAATCAAACCCTGAATTTTAATCGAATCGGCTAATTCATTTAATGCAACCTGGTCAAATTCGGTACGAGGCTGAAATGGATTAGTTTCAACTTCAGTTAAACTTACATGACTGATATTACCAATCTGCTCGGTTTCGCTAACAGCATTTACCTGCTGTTTCGGCGGATGAGAAGATTCGCTATCATCTAAAAGCGCACTTAACCCTCTTCCTAAACCTGTTTTTCGCTGAAAAGATGTCATCTATAAATTTATAAAGTTGCTGTATCTATGTTTTCTTCTTCCTTTAACAAGCCGTTTTTCTTAACGATTTCGCGAGCCAGATTAAGATAATTTATAGCGCCTTTGCAGTTTGCATCGTGCATTATTACCGAAACGCCATAACTAGGCGCCTCACTTAAACGCGTATTACGCTGTATAATTGTATCAAAAACCAACTCATGGAAATGTGTTCGTACTTCTTCTACAACCTGATTAGATAAACGTAAACGCACATCGTACATGGTTAATAAAATACCTTCAATTTCTAATTCAGGATTTAAACGATTTTGTACAATTTTAATTGTATTGAGTAATTTACCTAAACCCTCTAATGCAAAATATTCGCACTGAACGGGAATAATTACCGAATCGGCTGCTGTTAAAGCATTAATGGTAATTAAACCTAATGAAGGAGAACAATCTATGATAATGAAATCATACTGATCTTTAATTTTCTCCAAAACGGCTTTCATTTTATATTCGCGGTTATTAAGATTAATCATCTCAATTTCCGCACCCACTAAGTCTATATGAGCAGGAAGTAAATCTAAATTTGGCGTATCTGTTTTCTGAATCGCCTGTAAAGGGTCGATATCATTAATGATACATTCGTAAATACTATCTTTTATATTTCGGGGATCAAAACCGATTCCTGAAGTAGAATTCGCCTGAGGATCAGCATCTACCAATAAAGTTTTGTATTCTAATACGGCTAAACTCGCAGCCAGGTTTATAGATGAAGTTGTTTTACCAACGCCACCTTTTTGATTTGCTAATGCAATAATTTTGCTCATCTATATATCCGAAATTTACTTTACGTTTACGTTGGACGTTTTTAATTTATGCCTTTTAATCGGCAAAAAGTTCTATTTTTGCGTTGTTTACGCCCTTTTTCTCAATCAGCTAAGATACAAACTATATGGCAATTTTAGCAATAAGGGCATTCGGGTTTTGAACATCTTATTAACAATTCATCCATGATCACAATTATAGCCGCAACCAACAGACCCAACAGCAATACGCTCAAAGTTGCAAAATATTACCAACACGAACTTAAATCGAGAGGTATAGAATCTAACTTGTTCAGTTTGGAGCACTTACCTATTGATGTTTTAAATACCGATATGTTTGGAAAACGCTCTGTGGCTTTCCAAAAGATACAGGATTTGATTTCTACTACTGATAAATTTCTTTTTGTAATGCCAGAATATAATGGCAGTTATCCTGGTGTTTTAAAGGTACTTATTGATGCTTGTAATTTCCCTGATAGTTTTTATGATAAGAAAGCGGCACTGGTTGGTTTATCATCTGGCAAATATGGCAACATTCGTGGTGTTGATCACTTCACTGGTGTGTGCCATTACATCCATCTAAATATTTTGCCGTTAAGAATTCATATCCCTAACATCAAAACTGAGTTAGATGCTGATGGCAATTTAATAAAAGAAGACACAATTAAATTTACAAACGAACAGATTGAAAAGTTTATTAATTTTTAGTTAAAGACTAAAGGATTTTCAGAATTTAAAAATTCACTCATTACAAATCTTCTTACTTTTCTAAAGCATAAACAGCAAAAGATGCTAGCCAATGGTCGCCGCCATAATTACCAGCAAAAACCAATGGTAATGCATTAGCTAAAAATTTATCGGCGGTTACTTCAAAATGTTTTTTCCATTTATGGTTATTCGGCAACTCTTTGGCAATTCCTTTTAAACACCACGCTCTGGTAAAAGATAAGCCAACCAAATGTACGCCCTGATAATCATTAATATCACTAATAATTGGCAAATCGCTAATTCTTTTTATGCTCCGCTCCTCGTAAAATTTATTTAACCAACTCACAAATTGTGTATTAGGCAAAACGCGTCGCATTAAATCGGCTATTTCTAAACTTGGTGAAAAGAAATCAGAACCATCTGGCTCTAAATACGCTGGCGTTTTTGTATTATCTAAATAAAAAGCTTTGGCTTTCTCATCAATTTGTCTTTCAAAAGCAGTGTCTTTAAAAGTTCTGGCCCAATCTAATGCAAACACTAAACCGAATGCAGTATTTGGATGTACGCCGGTTCTATTTGGATAAGTTTGTTTTGGTAAGTATGCTTTCCATAACGTTAAAATTTGCTTTGTAAGTGGTTGTAATGCTGCGTACCATTTCTTTGCATCCGGGTTATCCCAAGTATACAATTCTTGGTCTAATTTTAGCAACCACGCCCAGCCATAAGTACGCTCATAAGTATTTGCAACCTGATATTTCGTAAAATATTCTGCTTCAGCAAGCATTTTTTCAGGTGTAAAAGTTTTATTTAACTGCGCAATTATTTCTGCCTTATTTTTAAGATCTGGCATTGTTTTTAACAAACGCAAAAGCATCCAGTGGCCATGAACAGAACTGTGCCAATCTAAACAACCGTAAAAAGCCGGATGTAATTCGCTGGGCAATAATCTTCCATCAATAACTGTATTAGCAACATGCGAGGTTTTATTGGGAAACTCTTGAATAATACATCCCATTGGCATTTTCGAAAGTTTCTCCGCAATGTCTGCCGTTAAAGTTGGCACATTTTGAGCATTTGCAGTGCAGTATATCGCAGAAAACAAAAATAGCACTAGAAGTTTTTTCATATGTATAAAATTATTTTCAATGGTTATGAAGCTATCATGATTTTATTCATTGGTGTTTGTGGTTGGCAAAATCATGATGGTTTCATGTCTTGACCAGGATTTTTAGTATTAAAAAATTATCAGGATTTAATTGGTAATTCGAAATTAACTAAATATTCAAAATTCAATCATTCAAAATTATATTACGCTCCAAATCTTATCCATTTATCGCCTTCATGGCCAAAAATAAACGAACCCGGATGAAGCATTTCTGCCATATCTTCTATCAAAGAAACTGCATTTTCTGCCGATCTTTCGCGGTTTACATCATCATTTAATAGTATTATTCGATTATTTTTGACAGCTTGCCAATCAGAATCTAAAACAGCAGGAACTTCACGCATTAAATCGGTAAGCGTTTTACCTGGTTGATAATAAATAACAAATGCAGCATTTAAAATATCCGATTCTATCATTCCACCGGCAAGTGCAATTTCTTCAGATAAAAAGTAGCTGGGCTGATTATTAACATCTAACAAAGCCACCGGCATTTTATCCATAAATTTAATTTTGTGTTCTACAATATCTAAACGTTCTTGTAAATCTTCTTGCTTGGTGGCGTCTAAGCCAATAAATAAATCGTTTAAAAAAGACATCTGCATTAAATTTATTAATTTGTGCAAAAATAACAATCCTTATTTCATGCGAGGCTCATTTAAGTATATATTTTGGTTTTTTTGCGGCATTATTTTCTTTTCCTGCAAAGAGCAATCGAATAACAAAGACAAAAAAACGTTCAATATTAATTTAGATCAAGGTTTAACCTCTTTAGATCCTGCTTTTGCTCGTAACCAAAATGCAATATGGATGACTAACCAAATTTTTAATGGTTTGGTGCAAATAGATTCTACTTTGCAAACGGTTCCTTGTATTGCCAAAACCTGGCAAATTTCTGATGATGCTTTAACATATACCTTCAATCTTCGAAATGATGTTTACTTTCATGATGATCCGATATTTAAAAATGGTAAGGGTAGAAAGGTTATTGCAAGCGATTTTGCGTACAGTTTTTATCGCTTAATTGACCCAAAAGTTGCATCATCTGGTGGCTGGATTTTCAGCGACAAAGTAAAAGATCAAGGAAATTTCGTTGCCGTTAATGATAGTACTTTCCAAATTAAGTTAGTTAGACCGTTCCCTCCTTTTATGAGTTTGTTAACTTCACAATATTGTTCTGTTGTACCCAAAGAAGTTGTTGAACATTACGGCAAAGATTTTAGAAGCCATCCAGTTGGCACAGGCCCTTTCTGTTTTAAATATTGGAAAGAAGGCGAAATTTTAGTGCTTTTGAAAAACGAGCATTATTGGGAAAAAGACTCCAGTGGTATTCGATTGCCTTATGTGGATGCTTTAAAAGCTTCTTTTATTACTGATAAGCAAAGTGGTTTTATGAGTTTCTTAAAAAAGGATTTGGATTTTTACTACAGTGTGGATGGAAGCTATCGTGATGACATTTTAACTAAAAGCGGCAAAATGACATCGAAATATAAAGGCAAATTTACCCTAAGAAAAGGCCCTTATTTATGCACCGAATATGTTGGGATTTTAGTTGATAGCACTTTGGATATTGTAAAGAATTCGCCTTTAAGGTTTAAAAAAGTTAGGCAGGCAATTAACTATTCTATCGATAGAGAAAAACTTATTAAATATTTAAGAAATGGTATTGGCATACCTGCAACTTCTGGTTTTATCCCAAAGGGAATGCCTGGTTTTGACAGTTCAGCAGTTCATGGCTACTATTACAATCCTAAACTTGCGGCAAAATTATTAGCCGAAGCAGGTTATCCGGAAGGAAAAGGATTGACGGAAATTACTTTAAATACAACAACAACTTATAAAGATTTAATAGAATTTATTCAGGGAGAATTAAATGCGATTGGAATAAAAACGAAGATAGATGTTAGTCCGAGTGCGAGTTTGAGAGATTTAATGTCGAAAAATAATGTAAACTTTTTCCGTGGAAGCTGGATTGCAGATTATGCCGATGGCGAAAATTATTTGTCGATGTTTTATTCTAAAAACAAAGTTCCATACGGACCAAATTATACGGCCTTTTACAATAAAGCCTTCGATAAGTTATTTGAAGAAAGTTACTACGAGCCAGATAACGAAAAACGCTTTAAACTTTATCGCCAAATGGATCAAATGGTAATGGATTATTCGCCAGTTATACCCGTTTTTTATGATCAATCTGTTGTAATGCTACAGAATAACATTAGTGGCTATCCAATGAATCCGTTAAGTTTAATGATACTTAAGAAGGTAAAGAAAGGCTAGTTCTAAATCATTTTTAATCGATTAAAACTTAAGGTTTAAAAGTTTTCCTAGCTTAGTTCGAAAGCATGATGGTTTTAGAATCAAAAAACTAAACAAAAAAAGCTCCTAGTTTGCACCAGAAGCTTTGATTTATATATTAATTGGGTTTTATAATTATTGTTGAACGCCACCCATTCCACCACCTTGCTGTTGTTGGTCTTGCTTAATATCGTCGTTTTTAATCTTTTTCTTTTCTGTAAATTTAAGTTTACCAAAAGTATAACTAAAGTTTAAAGTGTAGTTACGCAATGGATAGTAAATGTTTTGGCTTTGATAAATTGTACCTGTTTGGTTAACGGCATTATTAATTGTTTTGATATGCAAATCGCGGGTAAACGGATTCAATGTACCTAAACCAATGCTTCCTTTCTTCTTAAATATTTCTTTTTTGATTGATGCTCCATAGATATAAAATGGATCGGTAACACCTTGATAAGTACGTCTTTTAGAAGTTATTACATTAAACAATTCGAAGTTATAACCTTTACCAAAACCATATGCTGAGCGTACAAACCAATTAAAGTTAAAAAAGGTACCCGTGTTAACATTCGTTGCATTATTGTTTACCGAGTAGGTATTACCAGCAAAGTTGGTCATTAAAGTCCATTTTGGCTTAGGATTGTATGATGCAAAAACGTTAAATCCATAAACTGGTGCAGTACCAACATTAATATAAGAAGTTAATGTTTTATTCACTCCATTTTCCGAAATAGGCGAAATTGAATTTTCAATTACGTCGCTTGTACGGCGGTAAAATATCGATGCGTTAATTATCGAACCTTTGATAAAGGTACTATATCCTAATTCCAAATTATCACTTAACTCAGGGTTTAACTGAGGATTACCCTGCATAATATTAAACTGGTCGCTTTCGTTGCGGAATGGATTTAAATAAGATTGCGAGGGTCTTTGTACACGACGGTTATAGCTTAGTTTTAAAGTACCCCCGCCTTTTAAATTTTGCGAAATAATTGCACTTGGAAACACGTTCAAATAATCATTTTTCTGAATACCACTACTTTGTGTGTTAAAATCTATTCGAGTATACTCAGCCCTAACACCACCTTTAAATTTTAATTTTTTAGTTAAATCGAAACTAATAACACCATAAGCCGCACCTACGTTTTGGTTATATTCAAAATCTTGCGCAGTATTATCAAACTGACTTTGTATATCGCGTAAAATTGCTTTTGCACCAACTTCTAGTGTTGTCTTTTTACTAAAAGGGTAAGTATAATCGGTTTGAAAGGTGTACTCATTATTTTTACCATTATTATTGCTTATGGTTTGTAAACCTGATGGAAAGGCAGCCGAAGTAAGGAAATTACTAAAACTTGTTGGTGTTCTGCCTTTTGATAACTGTGCTGATACAGAAAACTCCTCTCCTTCTTTTTTACTTGTTTTTCGATAATCAACATTCCAATCTAAGTTTCTGAAAGTCATGTCCATATCTCCAATATTAGATGCGGCCAAATTATTGATTAAATAATTAGTTTCACTTGGCCCTCCATTCGAAAAGCTATTAAATTTTGCAGTTGTACTGATATTGTTGTAAGCATTGAAATCGTAATCTAAACCTACACTACCATTATAACCATTGCGGCTCCATTTAGAAAACCCACTTTGAGAAATATTATTTGTAGTGCCATTTAAATAAGTTGTATTCGTAATAAATTCGGTCTGCGATTTTTGAGCGTAGGCTAAATTGGTACCCAAACTTGTATTTACACTCAATCGACCAGTTTTAGCTGTTAAATTAAATGAACCATTATTCTGGCGAGTTCCTGCTGCAGCATTAACCGAACCACTAACACCTTGAGCATTTGATTTTTTCGTGATAATATTGATAATCCCACCAGACCCTTCAGCATCATATTTAGCAGATGGACTGGTAATTACTTCAACAGTTTTGATTTGCTCTGCAGGAATCATTTTTAAAGCATCGGCAACACTACTTGCCATTGTACCAGAAGGTTTCCCATTAATTAAAACACGAACAGCTCCGCCGCGAAGTTGAATATTTCCCGTAGGATCAACTGAAAGCATTGGCACCTTACGCATTACATCAGTTGCATCGCCACCTGCATTTGTTCCATCGGCTTCAGCATTGTAAACCATTCTATCGATTTTATTTTCGATAATAGCTTTGGTGCCTGTAATCTGAACATCAGCAAGATTATTTTCTGTAGATGAAATATAAACTGTTCCTAAATTGATATCTGGTTTAGCAGGTGTTGTGGTTACCAAAACAGTTTTAGTTTTGTAACCCATAAAACCTATAAGTAATTTATACTCGCTTGGCGCAATATTTTGCAAAATCAGTTTCCCTTTTGAATCAGTTACGCCTCCATTAACAGATTTAGTTGTTTTAATAGAAATTAATGAAATTGTAGCATAATCGATAGGGTTTTTAGTTACCGAATCTTGAACGGTTATGGTTACACGACCCAAAACAGATGGCTTTTGAGCACCACCCATGCCGAATTGTGCATGTGCGTTAAAAAATATCCCAACAATGAAGGTTAATAGTAGAATTCTTTTCATATTAATAAGTAGTATTTGGTAATTAGTCTACGCAAATTGCATTTTGTTACATCAATACAAAATAGTTTTTACGCGACTGCATTAATTTGGTCGGCAAAGGTGAGATTTTTATCGGTAAAAAAGGCAGGAAATGGAAATATGTAAGATGGATGGTGGAAAATGCATGCTGGAAGATGGGAGATGGTAAAATGAAACCTAAAAGAACAACATGTCTTAAAACTATTGTCCCCTTTTAATATCTTTTATGAGCGATGCAATCCCATTATTCATTTTAACTCAAAATCATAACATTTTACATCTTACCTATTGGTATTATTTGGTCGAGAATAAACCAGTTGCATAACATTTATATTGCGCATAGCAAAAGCTGCCTCACAATAATTTAAATAGTAATTCCATTTGCGAATAAATGTTTCATCAAAGCCCAGGTCTTTAACTTTCTCTAAATTCTTATTAAATTCTAGATACCAAAGGTGAAGCGTTTTAGCATAATCCAAACCCATGTCTTTTAAATCAACCAACGTTAAATCGCCAGTGTTATTAATGGCTTTATTAATTGCAGAAACAGATGGCAAAAGCGACCCTGGAAATATATGTTTCTGAATCCAATCTACCCCATTTCGCAATTTATTGTAGCGAGAATCGGGCGATGTAATCACCTGAAAAGCAAAAATTCCATTCGGCTTTAGCAGTTCCTGGCATTTTGAAAAATAAGTTTCCAAATATTGATGACCAACCGCTTCCAACATTTCAATTGAAACAATTTTATCATAACTACCTTCAATTTTACGGTAATCCTGTATTATGATAGAAACTTTATCTTCCAATCCTTCTTGCCTTACACGCTCAATTGCAAGTTTTTGTTGTTCTTTAGAAATCGTTACCGAAGTAACCTTGCAACCATAATTTTTAGCTAAATAAATTGCATTTCCACCCCAACCACTGCCAATTTCCAAAACATGATCGGTTGATTTTATTTTCAGCTGTTTCGCCAACCTATCGTATTTTGCATACTGAGAAGCCTCCAAACTAACATCCTCGTTTACGAAATAACCGCTGGAATAAGTCATGGTTTTATCTAAAAAAGTGGCAAAGAAATCGTTGTTTAAATCGTAATGTTCTGATATATTTTTTTGAGAACCTGCCAAAGTATTTGCTCTACGGATGTGCGTAAGCTTATTAACCCATTTAAAAAGATTTAGGGCAGCAGACTTCACCTTGCTCCCGGTAATTGATGGGGCATTTTCGATATTTAGAATTACCCACTTAATAACGTTTGTAACACTCGGCGTATCCCAGAGACCGGCAGTGTAACCTTCTCCAAAACCAATATCACCATACAAAGCAATAGATTTAAAAAAATCGGGGTGATTTACGCGAATATTTGCCGATATTTTATCTTCACCATTACCAAAAATTAAAATTTCTCCATCAGGAAGAGACAATTCGAGTTTTCCTAAAGACATTTTTGAAAGTGCATTAATTACAATTCTTTCGAAAAAACTAGTTGATGTTTTGGTAGCGACTAGGGAATTCATATTTATTGAAGCGTTTGTTATGGTTTGTATGGTTTATATACGTTACGTTGCAGTTCAGGGTTTTCGGCTTTTGGATGAAAAGATAGTTTTTTTAGCCAAAGTCTTAGTGCTTGCCAATGTATCATTCCCATAATTTGCAAAGGAATTAAAGGAATAGATAAAAAATATTTCAACAAGTTAGCATTGCTTAATGTTTTGCGTTCGCCATTTAATGTACTGATAAAAAACTTATTACCATTTTTATCGATATCATCAATTTTAATCTCAAGCTTATCTGTTGGAATTTTTAAATTGAAATCGAATACATCATCATGATCGATAAAAGGAGAAACATAAAAATATTTTGTGGTGATTTTTTTAAATGTATTGCCATGTAATTCATCTTTTCCAAAGAAAAAAAGTTTCATCTCGCGGTATGTATTGCTGATTTCGGCTACACAACAAACTGGATTCTCGTTTTTATCAAAACAATAATAGAAAGAAACAGGATTAAAATTATAACCTAAAACATTTAAGTTGGTAAGTAGCCTGATTTTTAAATTTGTTCCATCAACACCATTTTGGCTCAAATAGTCTTCTAAATGTTGACTGGTATTTTTTGTTTTATCTGGCTTTTCTCTGGGTAATTGTAAATGCTCGGCATCTCTAAAGGAGAACAGGTTAAATTTATTTCTGCTAAACCAACGGAGTTTTTTTGTCAACAAATCAATTTCATCCAAATCGATATAAAACATATACACGTTGTACCAGAAAGAATGCTTTTTTGGTGCTAAGCGATGATGCATTACTTTTGCGGTATATATCGAGGATGTAATCGGCATTTATGATTAAATTTAATAAAAAATATTTTTCCGTGGCTAAAGCACGACGGCAATGAGCAATCTTTCCAAATAAAACTTCCAAGCATAGATTGCTTCGTACCTTGCAAGGACGATTTATCTACAATCCCCTACACAAATCTACCGCACTCTTGTATGCATCTTCATGAAAGCCATATTTAAAATAACTCCCACAATAGTAAATCGGACCATTTTTGTTTAATTTGTGTAATTGTTCTTGTGCTTGCATAGCCGGAACATCAAACAATGGATGATGGTAATCAATTTCCTTTATTACCTTAGTAGGATTTAGAGTTGCCGTAGGATTAATCGAAACAAAATAATTTGTCTTTTTTGAAACACCCTGCAAGTTATTCATCCAATAAATTGTACTTGGCAAAAGTTTATCGCCCTGTTTTTCTACACGATAATTCCAACTGCTCCAAGCCAATTTTGCTTTTGGCATTTGGTCTTCATCGGTATGTACAACTGCTTTATTTAACTGATACGGAAACTTAGATAGTAACTCGGTTTCTAAAGCCGTTTTATCTTTTACAAGGTCGAAAGTTTGGTCGGCATGGCTAGCCATAATTACTTTATCAAATTCGAATTTTTCTCCTTTTGAATTTTCTACTTCAACTTTTCCGTTTTCTAACCGCCTGACAGAAACAATTTTATTATTAATTTTGATCCTATCTCGAAAAGGCGCAATAAGTTTTTCACGGTAAGCCTGACTTCCGTTCTCCAATGTGTACCATTGATGCTGGGTATCTAAACCTAAAAATCCATGATTCTTGAAGAAACGAATGAGCGTAACTGCCGGAAAATCTAAAATTTGCTCCATCGGCGCACTCCAAACCGCAGCGCTCATTGGTATAAGGTATTGCCAAAGCATATCATCGCTGTAACCAAATTCCTTAAAAAATTTACCGATAGAATAATCTTGGTATTCTGCTTTATCTAAAATTTCTACGCTTTGCTTGTTGAAACGATTAATCTGCATCAACATTTTCAAATAAGGAATATTAAAAATATTTTTCCGCTGTGCGAATAAATGATTTAAACTAGAACCGCTATATTCTAACTTTTTCGGCAAAAACTGTACGCTAAACGACATATCTGTTTTAATCACAGGTGCCCCAATTTCGGCAAACATTTCCGTTAAATTTGGATAGGTTTCATGGTTAAAAACCATAAAACCCGAATCCAAATAAATGGGTTTGCCGTCTTCCTCAAGCGTAATGGTGTTGGTGTGCCCACCGATATAATCTGCTTCTTCAAAAATGGTGATGTCGTATTTATGTTGCAGTTTGTGTGCGCAACCCATACCTGCTATTCCTGAACCAATAATGGCGAGCTTAGCCCCTCCCAGGCTCCCCGAAAGGGAGGAATTAGTATCTTCCATGTAATTTTGCTGTCGATTTTTAAAAAACTATGCTTGCGAACTTTGAGCTCCTCCCCTTTGGGAAGGTTGGGTAGGGCTGAATAAATAATGACAAACCATCCACTCGTTTCCCTTATTGTAATTAAACAATTCAGCGCAACTCATGTAAAATAATCGCCAGTAAACCCACCATTTTACGGCTTGGTCTTTACCATAGGTATTTTCCAAAATCGGCATGATTTCTTTTTTATGTTTATCCATATTGCTTAACCAAGCTTCTGATGTTTTGCCGTAATTGGTTCCATTTACTACCCAATGCTTATCGATTTTTAAATCATCGTTAAAGTAGAAAAATAAATGGTTCGAAGGCATAATTCCCCCAGTAAAAAAGTATTTACTCATCCAATCGGTTTCATCAATTACCTCAAATTTGTAGGCTAAAGTTTTATGCGTAAAAATGTGTACAAACAATTTACCATCGGGTTTTAAAAAGCCAGCAACTTTGTTCAACAAGAATTTATAGTTACGCATGTGCTCAAACATCTCTACAGAAACAATCCTATCGAAAGTATCGGCAATGGTAAACGTATTCATATCTGCAGTTAAAACAGTTAGATTTTCAATGCCTCGTTGCTTTGCTGTTTCATCGATAAAAATTTTCTGCGTTGCCGAGTTAGAAACTACAGTAAACCTACTATCAGGAAATTTAGCGGACATATACAACGAAAGTGATCCCCATCCACAGCCTAGTTCCAAAACATTTTGTCTGCTTTGTAAATCTGCTCTTTTGCAAGTCAAAGCCAACATATCATCTTCAGATGTATCGATATCTTTAACGCCGGGTTTCCAATAACCACTGCTATATTTTAAGTTTTTCCCCAAACAATATTGAAAAAACTGGGTAGGTAACTCATAATGTTGCTCGTTGGCTTCGGCAGTATTTACCGCAATTGGCGATTGCTGTAACTCGGCAACCAAATCCATAAATTTTTGTTGTTGTAACTCTTCGTCGCCTAAAGTTTCATCATCTAAACGTTGTTTGCAAAGTTTTCTAATTCCCAAACGCAAAGCTGAATCTGGAAGTTTATCGTTTTCTAAAAGTTTATCGTACCACATTTTAAGGTTAAAGGTTAGAAGGTTGAGGGTTTTGTTAAGTCAGTCCAATTTTGCACCTATATCTTTGGTCATCGCTCTTCCTGACTTTTTCCCCAAGGGAAAAAAGCGCTTGTTGTTTCTTGATATTTTTTATAAGCCACTGGTTTGCTTCGCAAATTTTGTTCTTCGTTATTTGGAACGCCGGTAACTTTGGTTAATAAGTATAAAATTATGGCCGGACTAATTACGGCCAAAATCCCCCAAGGCGATGATAACGCAAAAATGAAATATGCCATCCAGGTTAACCATTCGAAAAAATAATTGGGGTGACGGCTGTAGTACCACAAACCAGTATCGCAGACTTTACCTTTGTTTTTAGGGTCTTTTTTGAATTCGGCCAGTTGTCGGTCTGCAATCATTTCGCCAAAAAAGGCAACAACCCAAATCGCAATACCTGCATACTCCCAAGTAGCTATTTGTGGTGATGGATTTGCCGTTATAATAAAAAATGGAATAGCCAATAAAACATTAGAAATGGCCTGAAATTGAAAAAACCAAAAGAAATTCAGATTTGCTTTATCGCCCCATTCTTTACGAAGCTGTTGGTAACGCCCTTCTTCTTCATCTAAATGACCAATAACACGTTGCCAAAGATGAATACCCAGCCTTAATTCGGCAATTAAAAACATCGCACAAATCAATAATTTTCGGGTTTCGAAGCCTTCAGATAAAAAGAAAGTTATTACCGTAATAACAGGAAAATTTAACGCCCAAAATACATCTACAACACCTGCATTTTTAATGTTTTTTGCCCAAAGCCAAACCAAAAACATAATGATGCAACAAGCAATTAAAGAAATAAGCGTAATAAAAAGTAAATGTTGTAGGTCCATGTAAGGTTTAGGGTTTTGGGTATAAGGTTTAGGAAAACGGATTCTGCCTTTGGTTTTACCCTATGCCTTGTCGCTTTAACCTACTACCTTTTTACCAGCAATTCTTTAACACCTTCGCCTGGTTTTAGTTTGAATAAATGAACTAAAACATAAGCTAAAGTGGCAATGCTACCTAAACATACGAACAAAATTGCAATAGAGATTTTAAGAATAATACTTTTTTCTTTGTAAAACATCCACAATGCGATAATGAAGATGTTAGCATAGAAATCCCACAGGGTTGCAGCCATCCAAGGGATGCTTCCTAAAAAATTCCACTGTTCGAAAAGGTTACTTTCTAACGAAGTGCTAATTACTTTATAGCACATAAAAATCAGCAATGCTGAAATAACAATTTTAAGGAAGTTGATCATATTGGGATGATTTTATTTTTTATCGAAAAGCATCGTTCTGTTCATATCAGTTACGAAAGTCTCGCCATTCGCTTTACCTCGTTATACTCCATGATCGCTACTGTTTAGCTAAATCAAACATTGCAAGAAAAAAAAACAATTGTTAGTCTAAAATTATAGAAGCTTAAGCAAATAAAAACCCATTATTATAAGCTTCCAAAGTTAACTTGCCACTCCTTACTTGATACCCTGTACTTGATACTATCTTTAAACCTTCCTGATCTTAATAATTTTCATCCAGTGCAATACTTTCATTACCGGATAAGTTGGGTCGAACTCCCACCATTTCGATGCAAAATTTGGGCTATTTGGTTTTTTGTGGTGATTGTTCTGAAACAACTCGCCCATTAACAGGAAATCCCAAGGAAGAGAGTTTTTGCTATGGTCTTCATTATCATGATTAGAATAACCATATTTATGACCACACCAGTTAACAATTGCGCCATGCAATGGCCCCATTAAAAAGTGTATTGGTAACAAAATAAATAACCACCAATGATTTGCAAACATCACGTAAAACCCGATGTAAAATAATCCGCAAGCTAATCTCCAAGCCCAAGAATTACCAATTCTATCAACTAAAGGCCACTCAGGATAATTACCTTGAAAAGCAGGTTCAGGCTGTATTTTGAATTGAAGATAATCCATGTACATATTCTTTGTTGCAATCATCATCCCAAATACGTCTTTAAAAAAGTGTGGCGAATGTGGGTCTTTTTCTGTATCGCTATATGCATGGTGCATACGGTGCAATATTGCATAAGCCCTCGGATTTAAAAATGATGAACCTTGCGAAATCAGTAAAACCAGATAAAAAAATTTCTCCCAAAATGGTTCCATTTTAAACATTTTATGAGATGAGTAACGGTGAAGGAAAAAGGTTTGGCTAAACAAGGATAAAAACCAATGGCAAAGAAAAAAAATAAGAATTATCATGTATTATGTGTATGCTTTATAAACGAAATTAGAGGGCGTTTAGTTTTATAAGGATGGAAAACCTATAGAGCGGGGTTTAGAATTGAAAGAATCCTGCTCCAAAATATGGAACAGGATTTATAAAATTGAATTATTATCTACCAAAATCGTCTTGAACTCTAACGATATCACTTTCATCCGATGGATTGGAAGCATCAGTATGTTGCCAAATTTCTGCCACAACACCCCAATCTTCTAAACCAATTAAACGGTGACGTTCACCTTGTTGTAATTTAATTTGGTCTTTTGGAGCGTACTTTTTAACATCACCCTCTTCGTCGGTTTCGCTGGTTTTGATACCAACAGTACCAGTAACTACTTGCCAAATTTCGGCTCTGCGGTGATGATATTGCCAAGATAGGCGTGTATTTGGTGCAACAATTAAAATTTTAGGACTTAATTTACCACCTATCTTTAGGTCTTCAACATTTAAACCATCAAAATAAGTATCTGCAAATTGCTGTGCTTGCGCTTCATCAATTACAAAGAAACCACCCCAAGGACGAGTTTCATCGCGATTTACTACATTAAAACCTTCAATTTTTAAACGTTGAGCAACGTTATCGAATATTTCTTTTTTGTCGTTTTCCATAATTGGCGTAAAAATAATGCTTTGAAATTAAAAAAGCCCTCTCGGGCTTTTTATTTTTTTTACAAATCAGCTTCTATTTAATTTCTGATATTATAATGTCAGTTGCCTGACCGACACTTTGAATAACTAAAGGAAAAGCGGCATTATTCAATATCCATAATTCTTGCTTCCCATCTTCAGTTAATACATGAAAAGTATCTACATCTTTACCATTTACTTTTATTGCTGCACTTTCTGGAGTTTTAATTTTAAACTTGGCACCACCATAAGTAAATGCTTTCGTATCCGTTAGTGTTTTAAATGCATCTTTAGAAATAAGAGAAAAACTTTGAGTATCACTCAACTTAGTTGCTCCCAATGCAGGTTGGGTTACCTGGAGCAATTCACTCCCGCTTGAAAAAGCTTTCTCGCTCATTTCAAAAGAGCCTTCCCCATAGCCATCAACGGCCCAGCCAATACTAACGGGAGCTGTAGCGCTAATAATTTTTAAAGCCAGCGGAAATTCCTGTCCGCCAACAATTGCTGTTGCCGTCATAACCGTTCCATTTTTAAGCTCTGGCACAAACTTCTGTGCATAAGAGCCTAAACTTGTGGCTAGAAGGCAACAAATAGCGATAATTTTTTTCATATGTATAAAATTATTTTCAATGGTTATGAAGCTATCATGATTTTATTCATTGGTGTGTGGTTGGCAAAATCATGATAGCTTCATAATAAATTAGTTTTTATTGAAGGTAAAGTTTTTTAAGGATATTAAAAATAGTGTAAAAAAAAAGCCTCGACTATTTTAATAATCAAGACTTTAAGTTATTTAGTTTATACTTTTAATTTTCTAATATATTTTCTAAAACCGTTTCAATAAATATAGATTTGCCATTATTCCACGTTTGTGGAGAAGACATGTCTTCTATTATGTTTTTTATTTTAGAATCAGGAATGTTTCCCAGGGTTTTAAATTCTGTAACTAAGCTATAAGAATTCATATCACCAAAACCCCTTAACTGCTTAACTTTTTGCAGGAAGGTGCTTAAATCTGATTGTCTTTGTAGATTTCCCATAGTGCAAATTTATAATTTTCACTAATTAATAATACAGTAAAAACACCCTTTTTGCAATTATTTTTGTGATATTAATCAAAAAGTTTACTCAAAAGTTCTTTTGGGCAAATATCCGATTTTAAAAACCACGATAATTCTGGCCTACCTATTTATTTATTCTTTGGATAATTTTGAAGTCGCTAAAAATTCCATAGCCAGAAATATCTCCATTTGTTACCTGATAAATGCCAATTTGCAATGGTTTATTTACCACATCATCACGTTTTATTGGGCTACCAGGAAGTTCTGCCCACTGCTTACCATCCGTACTTCCACGCATAAAGAAAGTATTTCCAATCCGCTGTATTTGTAAATATCTAAAGAAATTCCATCCGGCAAGATTGTTAGTTTGTTTACGTTCTTCCTTACTTAAATTGGTAATTATATTTCCAACACCCCAACCCATCATAACGCCATTTTGCAAAAGCAGGTTCTTATTATTTGGATTACGCACCATAATTCCAACCTCATTTGCACCGTAAACTTTCTTTTGAGAAAGCCCTAAAAAGTCATCAATTTTTACTTCAGCGATAAAACCCCCTTCAACATTATGGTAAGCAAAGGGTCCGATTCGCTCCGTTCCATCCCAAAAAGTATTATGAGAAACCATTTTTAAAACGCCTTTATTCTGGATAACGGTATCTGCATTTCCAATAACTCCATCCCAAGAAACCCCAGAAAAAACCTTGTTCGATAATGGGATTGAGGTTAAATCTCCATCCGTTTTTTTTATTTTAAATAGCGATAAATCTGTTTTTACTTCAGTTGGCAATGATAATTTCGTAACATTTCCGTAATTATCTTTAACCTTAACTTTGTAATTATATTTGGTGTCTGGAGAAACCGAAAAATCTGTATAACTCGAAGAACGAACCCAATTTGCGTTATTACCATCATTTCCTTTAGAAAAAAGATATTCTAAACTTTCGCCAGGTAACTTAGGTTTACCAGCAATCATATAAATCATATTTGGCGAAACAGCCAGCGGTTTTGATTCGAAACTGGCTTTTATTTGACTAGTTTGTTGAGTTTGTTTCCAATAATTAAATTCTTGCAAACTTGCTTTTACATCAAGTCTGTAATTATAGATGCAAATTGAAGATATTACTGTTTGGAACCCATTTGTTTTACCATCAGCTGCAATTGAAAAACCTTCTTTTTTCTGCTTGTTCTTAATCAAAAAATTCTTAGATAACTTGCCATCAACTAAAATTTGAAATTTACCATCTTTAAAATTGCAAATCACTTGCTGCCATTTCCCTGTTCCGCTTAAACTAACGGATTCATTATCCTTTCCAAAAAAAAGATTCGTTTTTGTACCTATCGGAGAAAAAAGCGATAAAATGAAACTAAATTCTTTTGATAAACTTATTGCTTTATTTATCTCGGAGCCAAACTTCAATCCAGTTCCGCTGGCCAATTTAACTGCAATTTTACCATTCACATCTGCAACTTCTAAATTCCCTTTGCTTGATAATTTACCTAAAGCATAGCCATTATTTGTCCATTCCTTTAGCAAACCATAATTTAGGTTCTTCGCATCGGCATAAACAGCAATATCGCTTCTTGTCCCTTTATCGTATTCAGCAACAACTTCCTTTTCTGTCAATGGTTTATCATACACTTTTAGTGAAGCCAAGGCACCTGAAAAATTATTGCTTTCATCTTCGTTTCCACCAATAAAAAATCGTGACAGGTTACTTACGAACAACATCCTTCTCTCCTGCCTATCTAATTTACCATCTACATAAATACGTTCCATTGTTCCATCAAATACCATTGAAATATGATGCCAGACATTTGCTTTTGGTAATTGCTTATAGCCCAAATCTGCCCATCCCAAATGCGAAGTAGCTCCTGCCCTTTTACTTTTGCCATAACTTATCCCAACATTGCTTAAATCATTACCACCTTTTTTAGTCCATGAAACAATTGTTTCTTCATCTGCAATTTCTGGATTGAGCACCCACATACTTACAGAATAGCTGCTGTTTCCACTTAGAGATTTTGGAGCAATACTTGAAGAGACTAGGCGCTCCCGACCATGAAAAAGCAATGCTTTTTTACCATCAATGATAGAAACTTCAGGTTTATAGGCATCAAATGCAGAGATTAATCCGCCAAGCTTTCCTTTGTTGGGTATATTTTTAACCAGTGAACTGATTCTAAGCGTACTCAAATCCAAATCAATAAGTAAACCTTTGGATTCAAATTCCGCCAAAGAAGACCATTTTTTAACAACCGTTTTCATTTCAGGATGATAATCTGCATTATCAAAAACCTTAATATTCCAAATCGCTTTATTCAAGCCTGGATATTCTGTTCGCAATATTGTTGTTCGTAAATATCTAGCGTTCACATTCCCAAAATCAATCATAGGACTACCGTGTTGTGTGTTTCGGCTCCTATCTGCATAAAGTTTCCACAGCTTTCCATCTAAGGAGTATTCGATTTTATATTGATAATACCAAGTGGCATATTCAAATTGGGTATGTACACTTCGCACATTTGTAACTTTCCCTAAATCTACCCGAAGCCAGGCTTTACCGATGTTATTTTTTGGCTTCCACAAGGTTCCATTGTTATCGTCAACGGCATATTCTGCTTTAAAATCCTGATCGTAAATAGATGAGGCCAAAACGGTTTTCCCTAGTGCTAAATTTGGGTGTGGGTTTTCATTTTTCCCCAAATAACCAATTCCGGTATGCGTAGGAATCAATTTTAAAATATTTCCTTTATCATCGAAGATGATTTTATCTGCAGCTACCTGACGATGATATCCTCCATCTGCGTGAGGATTATTATGACGGTGATAAATCAGGTAAAAATCATCGCCTTGCTGCAATACCGATTGATGACCCGGACCATGAACGGTTCCGTGTGCATTGGTAGAAAGAATTGGGTTATTAGCGGCATATTTAAATGGGCCCATCGGGCTGATTGCCGTTGCATACTGAACCCGATATGTTCCATCCTCACAATACCCTGATGAATAGGTTAAATAATACACCCCATTTCTCTTGAAAACAAATGGTGCTTCAAAAAAGTCCTTCGCATCCGTGTTCGGAATTTGAGCAAGTTTAGAAAACGATTTCATATCTGCATTAAGCAAGCCAACGCCGCAACCATGATTTGGATAAATACCCCAAGTTCCCCAATACATATAATACTTTCCGTCGTCATCTTTAAAAGTTTGCCCATCAAGCGTAATCACGTTAGGCACTAAAAAATTAGGCACAATCGGTTTTTTAGGTTCGAGTAAGGATGTCCACGGGCCAACCGGACTTGAAGACGATGCACCGAATATTTCTACCGGCTGACAATAATATAAATAGTATTTTCCATCAGGACCTAAAGTGGCATCAGGTGCCCAATAATGATGCGTTGTTGGCCAATTCATATCCTGCATTGCCCAGTTTACAAAATCTTTAGATGTCCAAACCTGCGATGGACCAAAACCACCTCCATTGCCATCAGTTGTAGCATAAATATAAAAGGTATCGCCAAATTGCTTTACGGTTGGATCGGCAAAATAACCTGGTATAATCGGGTTTCCCATTCCTTTATCCAGATGCGAAGATTGCGCATTAACCATTTGTTGATAAAAACCAAATACAAGAAAAACAAAGAATTTCAACTCAGAGATTTTCATACTATTTTGATGGTGTAAGATTAGTATGCGGGGGTTCGGCATTAAGTAAATGCCTTACAAAAAAATCTCTTTTACGGCGGCGGCCATAAATACCGCCATCGCTATGCCCCATTCCCGGAATGCTAAGAATATCGAAATCTTTATCTGCCTTAATTAATGCATCTGCCAATCGATAAGTAGATTCTGGTGGAACATTTTCATCAGCTTCGCCAACAATTAAAAATAAATTACCCTGAAGTTTGGCTGCATTTGTAATATTCGATTGCTTGGCATAATGCTCCCCTACAGGATAACCCATCCATTGTTCGTTCCACCATTGTTTATCAATTCGATTATCATGACAGCCACAAGCCGAAACTGCAGCCTTATAAAATTCGGGATGAAAAAGTAATGCGCCTGTAGAATTTTGTCCGCCGGCTGAAGTTCCATAAACACCAATTTTATTAATATCAGCATTTGGATATTTCGCAGCCATTGCCTTCATCCACAAAATGCGGTCGGTAAAACCTGCATCGGCAAGATTTTGCCAACAAACATCATGAAAAGCTTTAGAGCGATTTGCTGTGCCCATTCCATCAATTTGAACCACAATAAATCCCAATTCGGCCATACTTTGCATTTCACTTGCAGGCAAAAAACTTTTAGGTACAAAGCTATCTTGTGGTCCGGCGTAGATATATTCTATAATTGGATAAATCTTTTGTGAATCCATTTGAGATGGCTTACAGACTACACCCCAAATATCAGTTACGCCATCTCTACCTTTAGCAACAAAAACCTCTGGCAATTTTACACCTGTTTGTAGAAATGGCTGCACACCGCCTTGTTCTAATTCTTTAACTATTTTACAGTTTGCAGTAAGCTTTAAACTGGTTACAGGTGGAATATTTACTTCTGAATAAGTATCAATATAATATTTTCTATCTGGTGAGAAACTTAATACATGATTGCCTTTTTCAGGGGTTAAATTGACTAAGCCTTTTCCATCGAAACCAATTCTGTAATAATGAATAAAATATGGGTCTTCATTGGTATTCTTGCCGCTCGCCCGAAACCAAATTTGTCGCTTTGCAACATCAACACTATCAATATCTCTAACTACCCAATTCCCTTTTGTAATTAACTGTTGTTTACCCGAAATGGCATTTACAAGATAAATATGCTGCCAGCCATCTTGTTCACTTGTATAAATTATCTCATTTGTCTTCTGTAAATAGCGGGTATAAATTCTGCTCTCGTATATAAACGTTTTTGTTTTCTCATCAATAATGTTTTTCGTTTTACCAGTTTCTACATCAACCTCTATAACTCTAAATCTTTGGTGCCCGCGGTCTGCCTTTTCATAAGTAAAATACCTGCTACTATTATTTCGCCAGTGTAGCGGCTGTGGGCCGAAAAAATTGGTAGCTTCTACATCAACTTTAGTGACCGTTTTAGTAGCTAAATTAAATACATAAGGCTGATAAGACGTAAAATCATCTCCAGGTTGGGCATATTCACGAGATTTTAATACGCCACGAGTTGTTCCTTGAACAGAACTCAAAACATAATGAACTTTTTTAATTTCCTTCGGGTCGGTTTTATAAGCAATAATATGTTTTCCATCGGGCGACCATTCAAAATTACTGTAAGGTTTTTCTATACTTCCATCCTTACTTAAAACAGTTTCAGCTTTTGTATCTAAATCAACAACGACAATATTGCCTCCAATAATTTTAATTTCGTTTTTACCATTTGGTGAGCGGCTAAAAGTTTCGCTGCCTGCCCAACGCGAATGCTTTTGTTGTAAACGGCTCTTAGGATTATATCGATAAACACTTGTATCAGTTACCGCATTTACACTGTAATCATTTAGGTTAACCTGATACCATTTTTGGTCTAATTTTAACTTTAGGGTAAGCTCATCTTTAAAAAACAAATCTGTTGACCTTAAAAGATTATTAATGCCTGTTTTAGCTGTAGATTTTTCTATTCCGCTAACTAATTTATTGGCATCGAATGCGACTTTACGCTCACCCGAAACTACGTTTAAATATAGGTATTCCCAGTTTTTATTCGGAAGATTTTTCTTGTACCAAAAAGCTGTTCCATCCTTTTTCCATGAAGGGACAATATCATTATTGGTAGGAATATTTCGCAGAGCAGTATCAAGCCTTTCTGCTCTTAAATAGGCGTTTGCCATATCGGTAGCGCTCGGCTTATAAGGCGCATTCTGAGCGTTTGCACTAAAAAACAAAAACAATAAAGAAAGTATGGCAATTGCTTTTTGCACGGGGAGATGAGTTTTCATTATAGCTAAATTAGACCGTAAATATAAATTAGTCGTAACTTAGATTACCATTGAATATTGATGCAAAGCGAGAAGATTTTAACCCATCTTAATGAGATTAGCAATGAAACGGTGATGCTGCTTTTGATGTTTTAGTTTCCTTTTCAACATCAGATAAATTCTTTTTCACCAAAAACAATCCAGCTAAAATTAAAGACGCTAAAGAAAGATTATTAAAGTTGAATAGGTAAAACAATGCAGAAGATATACTGCAAAATAGAATTGCAAATAGCAAAAAATGCTGATTTCCTTTAGAATGTATAGTTTTTACATCTCTCATATTTCCTAATTGAAGCCTTAGCTAAATTTATTTAAAAATTTCGAAAAACATATACTTTATCGGGAGATATTTTCCTTTGTCCGATATGCATTTTTAATTATATAATAAACCGGAATACCAATTAGGGTGATGATTAATCCTGGCCAGGTAAATTTAGGTTTATACACAATAAGCAGTAAGCAAAAAGCCAAGCCCATTATGATATAAATAATCGGCAAAACCGGATAACCAAAAGCCTTATAAGGTCGTTCTGCATTTGGACGCTTTTTTCTAAGGATGAAAATCCCGAAAATAGTTAGCATATAAAACATCACCACTACAAACGAAATCATATCTAATAAATCGCCGTATTTACCACTAATGCACCATAAGCAGGCGAATAAACATTGAATCCACAATCCAAAACCTGGAACGGCACTTTTGTTTAGTGTGCCAACTTTTTTAAAGAATAAACCGTCTTTTGCCATCGAATAATAAACCCTGGCACCAGCCATAATTAGTCCGTTATTACAACCAAAAGTCGATACCATAATCATTACAGCAATACTTATGGTTCCTGCACTACCAAAAATATGATTCGCAGCAGATACAGCCACACGGTCTTTATCGGCATAAGCAATATCATGTAGGGAGAGCACGCCTGTGTACATCACATTGGTAAGAATATATAAAACAGTTACAATGATGGTCCCTAATGCAAGGCTTAAACCAATATTACGTGCTGGATTTTTAATTTCGCCAGCGATAAAAGTTACATTATGCCATGAATCACTACTAAATATAGACCCAACCATGGCGGCGGCAATTGCTCCAAAAGCTGCCAATGTAGAATAAGAAGCAATAGAACCATCGGCAGAAAGGCTGCCCAATTGCCACATATTTTTCCAGTTGTTTTTCCATATATCTGCATCTAAAAAGAATAAACCAAAAACAATTAACCCAAAAAGGCTGAGCAGTTTTGCAACCGTAAAGCTGGTTTGAATAATTTTACCGCCATTAACCCCTCTGTTATTGATATAGGTAAGCAACACAATCACGCCAATTGCCAACAATTGAGCTGGTGATATGGTAAAAAAACCTAAATCAAGAGCGACTAAATCTTCGCTAAAAGCGGGAACTAAATAAGCTGTAAATTTTGCAAAAGCTACACCTACTGCAGCTATCGTAGCCGTTTGTATAACTGTGAAGAAACTCCATCCGTATAAAAAACTGATTAGCGGATTATAAGCTTCTTTAAGATAAATATACTGACCACCAGCTTTAGGGAACATTGCGCTTAATTCGCCATAACTTAAAGCGGCAGTAAGTGTCATAAAACCAGTAATAAGCCAAACGATAAGTAACCACCCAGAACTGCCAACATTACGTGTAATATCTGCGCTAACAATAAAAATACCCGAACCAATCATACTTCCAGCTACCAACATGGTAGCATCCATTAATTTCAGTGAGGGCTTAAATTGAGTGGTTTCTTCTTTCATAAACTTTATGTCGATTCTATGGTTCTGATTGGATTAAGGCTTGGCAATTTTATCGTAAAACTTCCACGAAGTAGTAAAATCTCTTGTTATGGGTTGATTGATTAAGGTTGCCCTAATCATCTCTACAGGAATAAGATTTTCTTTAATTACCGCATCATGAAATTGTTTAAAACTCATTTTTCCGCTATCTACAAGCTCTTTCTTTAGTGCAAAAAGTTGTAAACCACCTGTTAGGTAAGCAACCTGATAAAGCGGACTATAATTACCTTGAAACGAACGACGAACTTCGCCTTCTGCATTTGCACGTTCATGACCAACTCGGTCTACCAAAAAGTCGATACATTGTTGTGGTGTCCATTTACCAAGGTGATAATTTAGCGAAAACAGAATTCTTGCACAGCGATGCATACGCCAGAATAGCATCCCCATTTTTTCTTCAGGTGTTTTGGCAAAACCTTTTTCGTAAAGCAAAAGCTCCCAATATAATGGCCAGCCTTCTACGCTAAAAGGTGTTTTGAAAGATTCGCGATAGCTTTTGTATCTGTTGTTAATGTAATATTGATAATGATGACCTGGCAGAAGCTCGTGTTGAACCGTTCCTCTCGAAAAATATGGATTGTTACCACGCATGCTCATCAACTTATCATTTTCCTCCATTGCATTTGTTGGATAAGAAATACTAATTTCTCTGCCGCCTGTGAAAAACGGATTAACAAGCTGCCTTTCGGCGGACATCATAACCATTCCCCAGGTTTCTTCAGCTAAAGCCGGAATTTCTATAAGGTCGTTTGCTTTTATAAAAGCAAGAGCATCATCCTGAAGTTTTACAATCAACTCTGGCTGTTTACCTAATGGTACATAGCTATTTTTTATTTTCTCCTGTGCTTTTTTCCAGTCTTTTCCAAAACCCATTTCTGCAGAAGCTTTTAACAATTCGGTATCGCAAAATTCAAATTCTTTTTCAGCAAGTTGAATAAGTTGTTCTGGTGTGTAAGGAATCATCTCAACATTTAATTGCCTAATTAACTCATCGCGACCAATTGGCAGACCTTTTATACCTAATTTATCATGTTTTGCAGCCATTAAACTATCTTGTTTAGCGGAGAATTGTTTTGCATAATTGCCCAATGCTATGTCTGCTTTCTCATACGGTTTTGGAACCCACCAGGTAAAAGTAGGCTCATAATTCATGTAAAACTGATAAAATCCTTTTAAGCGATGCTTTAAACTTAGCGTAATTGCAGATGCTGTTGTTAATTGTTCTGAGCTAAGTTTGTTTGTCTTTTTTAAGTCTAATGATGCCGAATCAATCATTTTTGCAGTCGCATTCAGTTCGGCAGCTAAAAGTGCTCCGTCTTTGTAAGTTCCTCTTCTACGTAATGCTTCCAAACCATAAACTGAATCGGCAAATGGAAAGTATTTCGCCAAAGATTTGTAGCCCTGCTCTTCTTGATTAAGCAGCAAAACTGAAGCTTCAATTTGCTTTTTAAGAAGTACATAATCTACCTTTCCGTAAATGCTGAATGTATTAAAGTTTGCAGCTTTCAACTTTAATAGGTAGCCGTTATTGATTTCTTGCAAGCGTTTCCGCTGAACAGGGCTTTTAAAAGTTGTAAGTGGAGATGAATAATATCCGCCAACCGAATAAGGGTAATAGAAATCGTTAATGGCATCAACATCTTTTTCATAACCAACAATGAGTGTACCCATTTCGCTGGTTTGCTCGTAAAGACTTGAAGTTGAGTTTTGAGCACAAAGCCTAGGTGATAAAAGTGTACCGAAGCTTATGAAAAAAAGGGTGCAGAAAATTAAATTATTACGCATAAAGAATGGTTTAAACTGGACAATAGCCGTTGCATCCGATTAAAAAAATCAGACAATTTTATAAGAAAAAAATATTATGTAAACCTTAAGAACCTACGTAACTTACCCTACTTACATTATTATAGGTATCCATGTAGGCTCTTGGAGACTGGCCAATAATACTTTTAAATACCCTGTTAAAATTGGTAATACTATTAAAACCAGCTTTGTAGGCAACACCAGAAATGCAGTCTGCTTTTTCACCAGAAATCAGGCTTTTACAAGCATCATTTATACGTACTTCATTTAGAAAAGAAACGAACGTATGGCTGGTGTGCTTTTTAAAGTAACGGCAAAATGCTTGTGGCGTCATAAATGCAGCGTTTGCGACATCTTCAAGTGTAATTTGATTATTATAGTTTTCGGTGATAAAATTGATGATTTTACTCAATCGCATTCCTTCGTGCTCACTAACATTTGAAGAATACATGTCAGAACAAAGTGGATCAACATTTTCATTTAAATCCTGAAGACCTCTCATCAACTTCAAAAAGTTAAATAAAACATCCTCTCCAGAAGCTTCGTGCACAGCAAGCATTTTTTTTGCAATTTCTTTAGTAAAGCCCTGTTGAATTTTAAAGCCGTGTTTATGACGCGTCAAAAATGAGTTGGCCATTTTCATTTCAGGGAGATTAAATAAAGCACTCAGAATACCATTTGAATTGAAGTAAATAGAGCAAGCTTTTATTGTTTTATTTTCATTACCAGCAAAATATTCTGGATTACTTTTAAAAAGATGTGGCAATTTTGCGCCAATCAGAAAAATGTCGCCAGAACGAAAAGCATGCATATCATTACCAGCAATTAGCGTACCCTCGCCACGCTGCACCCATGTAATTTGCCATTCATCATGACGGTGCAAATATTGATAAAAATAAGGTAATTCAATATGCTCTGAGATTACACTCTTGTCGTCGGGAACAAGCATAGTAAATGGTAGTACTTTCATGGTTTGGTTGGTTTGTTGATTACGAAATGAATATAAGGATATTAACTTTTAAATCGAAATAAACGCCAAATAATGTTAAAATACGGTTACTTTCTGATAATATTTAACAGCTACTAACATTAACTAAGTTTAAAACCTCATTCAGTATAATAAACATAAACACCTGATAATAAACAACATTCAATTGAATCTATTCTATAAAGCTTAAAACACAGCGACTATCGTATTGCATAAGGCTCCATTTTTAACTCTGGGGTTTGTTCGGCTACAATTTGGCTTACTAATAATCCAGTTGCAGGACCTAAACTCAAGCCCATCATCCCATGTCCGGTGGCTACAATTAAATTCTCTTTTTGTGTACTTCTTCCAATATAAGGCAAGCCATCGGGTGATGAAGGTCTGAACCCATACCAAACATCTTCTTGTTGTGGAAGTTCGGGATGCAAATCGGGAAAATATTTTGGTATAGATTCTACGATTCCCTTTACCCTAACCATATTAATCCTAGTGTTAATTTTATCCAATTCCATTGTACCTCCATAGCGAATGCAGCCATTCATTGGGGTAATAGCCACTCTCGCCTCGCAAAGCAAAGCCGGAATAGTTAAGCGGTTTAAGGGTTCTTTCTCCATAAAAGAATAACCTTTCCCTGGCATGAGTGAAATATTCAAATCGACCATTTTGGCTATTGCCGGCGACCACGAACCTGTAGCAATTACGTATTGATCTGCCTCCCAACTGGTATCGCCAGTAAAAACTTTTGTAATGCGATTGCCTGATGATTCGATTCTATCAACTTCTTTATTGCGGATAATTTTTACGTTATTTTTTTCGAGATACGTAAGTAATGCATTCATCAGCTTCGCTGGATACAAATGCGCATCGCAACGATAGTGCACAGCTCCCAAAACATCTAAATTTAATTTTGGCTGAAGCAATTTACATTCATCAGCATTTAAAACGGCCATATCTAAACCAAGTTCTATTGCCCGTTTTGCTAAATGCGCTTCTTCTTCTCCTGCTTTCTCTGTTTTATAATAAGCAAGAATGCCGTTGTTTGTTAATTCGAAATCGAAATCTGGTTCTTTAGCTAAATCTTCGTAAAGCTTTTTACTCAATAAAGATAAATCGCGTAGAGGTTCTGCAGCTTGATTAACATGTTTGTTTGTTGCATGTTTCATAAATTTTAATCCCCAGCTGATAAGGTTTCCATTTAACGACGGACGTACGTAAAACGGACTTTTGCTGTTAAACATCCACCGAATTCCCTGGCTAATCATTCCTGGTGCTGCAAGTGGGACAAAATGACTGGGCACAATCATACCAGCATTACCAAAAGAACAATTATCGCGGATATCGCCTTTATCAAGCACTGTTACTTCGAACCCTTTTTTTTGCAGGTAATAAGCTGAACTTAAACCCATAATTCCACCACCTATGATTAAAACCTTCGCCATGCGATATTTCTATTTTTAGTAATTTAATGAAAAAGCCGATGTAAATAGTTCAACATCGGCTATAGTATTTTTGAATTTATATGACCTGAAAACCATAAGCATAAGGGTCGTCTTCAGCATCAATTTTTATGGTATTGTACCCAAATACTTTTGCCCAACCTTCTACACTTGGAATAATGGCTTTAATACCGTTTAAATCTACTTCTTCTTCTACTCTTCCGGTAAATTTGCTACCAATGAAACTTTCGTGAATAAAATCTTCACCTTGTTTTAATTTTCCCTTGGCGTACCATTGCGCCATGCGAGCTGATGTTCCTGTTCCGCAAGGCGACCTATCGATAGCTTTATCGCCATAAAAAACTGCATTTCTTGCGGTAGATGTTGGGTCTAAAGTTTTACCTGTCCACAAAATATGGCTGCAACCATTAATCGTCTCATCAAGCGGGTGCACAAAAGTATATTGCTCATTAATGCGTTTACGTATGGCCTGGCTCCACGTAATCAGCTGCGAAGCGGTATAATTTTCAAGTCCAGGGAAGTTTTCCTGAGGATCTACAATGGCATAAAAATTTCCGCCGTAAGCAACATCAAAGGTTAATAAACCTAAATCCGGGCATTCTATTTGTAAGTTTTCGGCAGCCAGATAAGAGGCCACATTTTTCAGTTTTACTGATTTAACTTTTTTTCCTTCCTGTTTATATTCTATTAAAACAAGACCAGCAGGTGCTTCCATACGGATTACCCCAGGTATTTTCGGTTGGATAAGGCCTTCTTCAATCGCAATAGTTATGGTTCCGATGGTTCCATGCCCACACATAGGTAAGCAGCCACTGGTTTCGATAAAAAGAACAGCAACATCATTTTCTGGGTTATGAGGTGGATATAAAATACTGCCCGACATCATATCATGTCCTCGTGGTTCGAACATTAAACCTGTTCTAATCCAGTCGAATTCTTTTAAAAAATGTTGACGCTTTTCGCTCATGTTCGAGCCGTTAAGCTGTGGGCCACCTCCAGCAACCAGCCTAACCGGATTTCCGCAGGTATGTGCATCCACACAAAAAAAAGTTTTACTCATATTATTTGGTTAAAAGCTGGTTAACTGTTCTGAAAATACCGAGTGGATTTCCGTCCTTCAATTCATCTGGCAATAAATCTTGCTCCCAATCTTGGTAAGCCAACGGCCTTACAAAACGTGAAACTGCTGTAGAACCTACGGAAGTAAAACGGCTATCGTTTGTTGCAGGGAATGGTCCGCCGTGTTGCATTGCCGCACAAACTTCTACACCCGTAGGCACACCATTTAAAATAATTCTTCCGGTTTTATCGGTTAAAATATTCAGTAATGAAGTGTAGTTTTTCAGTTCATCTTCTGCAGCCATTAAAGTTACCGTAAGTTGTCCTTCTAATACTTCAACCGCAGCTTCCAATTCTGCAAGATTATTGGCTGCAACCAAAAGCGAATATGGGCCGAAAATTTCTTCCCGAAGCTTAGGATTTTTGATAAAATCGCTGGCTTTTACCTGTGCAATTCTGGCTTCTGACTGGTTCTGCAACGCTTCGTTTTTCACTGTTGAAACCGCTAAAAGTTCAACACCCGATTCGCTTATAACTTCGTCTGATAATTTACCGTAATTTTTGGCGATACCTTCTGTAAGCATTGTTGCCGATGGAATAGTTGAAACAGCTTCAGCAAGTACCTTTTTAAAAGTGTTTAATTTAGGCGTTTCAAGCGCTAAAAGTAGACCTGGATTGGTACAAAACTGCCCGGCACCAAGCGTAATTGATGCAGCATATTTTTTAGCCAGTTCTTCTGCTTGTGCTTCTATCGCCTTTGGCAATAAAATTACTGGATTGATACTCCCCATTTCGGCAAAAACCGGAATAGGGTTTTCTCTTTCTTGCGCCAGATTAACCAAAGCCATACCACCGTTAAACGACCCTGTAAAAGTTACGGCCTTAGTGAGTGGATGTTTTACCAATGCAGAACCGATGGTATAACCATCATCATAAAGCATAGAAAAAACACCTTTTGGCATATCAGTTTTTTCTACTGCCTTTATTATTGCACCCGCAACAAGTGCATTTGTGCCGTAATGTGCCGGGTGTGCTTTTACTATTACTGGGCAACCAGAGGCAAGTGCCGAAGCGGTATCGCCACCAGCAACAGAAAAAGCTAAAGGAAAATTACTCGCTCCAAATACCACAACCGGGCCAATTGGAATTAGCATTCTGCGAATATCTGGTTTAGGTAAAGGTAGCCTATCTGGTTGAGCGGTATCAATAATCGCATCTACCCAAGAACCTTCGGAAATTAAATTAGCAAATAACCTTAACTGCCCGGTTGTTCGCCCAAGTTCGCCTTGAAGGCGAGGCAAAGGCAAACCACTTTCAGCCGAAGCCCGGTTAACCAGTTCATCGCCAAGTGCCGCAATTTCATCGGCAATTGTATTTAAAAATGTAGCCTTTTTATCTTTATTTAGATTTCTGTAAATTTTAAAAGCTTCGGTTGCAGATTTTAAAGCTTGGTTTACTTCGTTTTCACTTGCTTTATAAAATTCACCATCTAAAAAGACACCCGTTGCCGGATTTATCGCCTTCAAACTCACACCATCAACAGTTACATACGCTGAGGCTACAATATTTTTTCCGTTCATATTTGGTTTTTAAACTATTTGCCCCAGCTGCCTACAGGTAACTCCGGACGAACAGCTAATGCATCATTAATAATTTTTAATACTTTTTCACGCTCCTTACCCTCTATTGCTAAACGTGGCGCACGTACTGCTTCAGTACCCAAACCTGTTGCAACTTCTGCAAGCTTAATATATTGAACCAATTTTGGATGAATATCAAGTTCAAGAACTGGTAAAAACCAGCGATAAATTGTTAAAGCCTCTGCAATGCGATTTTGTTTTACTAATCTAAAAATAGCAACTGTTTCTCTTGGAAAAGCATCAACCAAACCAGCAACCCAACCATCTGCCCCCATTACAATACTTTCCATCGCTAAAGGATCTACACCAGTAAAAATCTTGAAACGGTCGCCAAAACGGTTAATCAAACGGGTTACGTTAGAAACATCTCTTGTCGATTCTTTAATAGCCTGAATATTACTGTACTTGGTTAACACTTCAAACATATCTAAAGTTACTTCAATTTTATAATCTACCGGATTGTTGTAAATCATAATTGGCAACTTTGTGCTTTCTGCAATGGCACCAAAAAATACTAGAGTTTCTTCTGGCGAAGCATAATAGCGCATTGGAGGCAACAACATTAAACCGTTTGCGCCAAGGGATTCTGCTTTTAATGCAACCTCAATTGCTTTTTTAGTTGTAGCCTCAGCAATATTTAAAAGAACTGGCACACGACCATTTACGACTTCTAAAGTATGCGATAATAGACCGAACTTTTCTTCATCGGTAAGTACGCTGGCTTCGCCCAATGAACCACCTAAAATAATCCCTTCTGCACCTGCTTCTAACTGTGCTTCTAAATTTACATCGAAAGCTGCAAAATCTAATTCATCGTTTGCTGTAAACTTGGTTGTTACAGCAGGGAAAACCCCAGTCCATTTTATACTCATTTTATTTTCTTTTTTATTGATTACGTTTAAAAGCACGTTGCTGGCAGTAAGTCCTGAAATAATTCAATCAGTTTTTAGAAGCATTAAATAAACCCTTTAGGGAACAAAGCCATTCAACGTTTTTCAAAGTTAATTCATAGCCTTTCGGGAAGATTATTGGATTTTAACCAATAATGGCTATAAATGCACCATTAATTAACCGATGGTTATTTGATGAAAAAGAATAATGAATTAAAAATTTTAGTGCATAAAAAAACTGGCCAAATCTTTTTAATGATTCGGGCCAGCTCACATTACGATATTAATCTATTTCGTATTTTTCACATTAACATAGTACATAAACTCGATTGATTGTTTGCTGAAAAGGTCGTTTTGACCAGCTACAAGGCTTACATTTTGCCATTCCTCCGAAGGAACGATTTTTATACTTTTAACACCTCCTTTTTTTAGTGTTAATGGTAAATTGAATCCTTTTATACAATCTATGTATCGATAAAAAGCCTTTCCATCTTTAATATAATATTCGAAAGTAGGAATTTGAATGGTGCGCAAATATTGGTCAAAAACCTTTGCGTAGTTGAAACCTGCTTTTTTAGAAACATAAGATTCTACTTGAGCTGAAGTTACCGTTTTGTGGTAAAAAGTTTGATTTAAGCCTCGCAAAATCGAACGAAATAATTCATCATTATCTAATCCATGTCTGATAGAATGCAGCATATTACCACCTTTTGGATACATATCGCCGCTGCCTTGTGCATTTACACCATAAGCAGGAATAATTGGTTTATCGTTATGAATACCTTTTCTTATCCCAAAATTATATTCATTTCCGGCTTTGTTACCAAATATATAATCAACAAAAAGGGTTTCGCTGTAATTGGTAAATCCTTCGTGTACCCACATATCAGCAAGATCGTTCGTGGTAATGTTATTGCCAAACCACTCGTGCCCGCTTTCGTGGATGATGATAAAATCCCATTTTAATCCCCAACCATCGCCAGACATATCGCGACCGCGATAACCGAATTTATACCAGTTGCCATAAGATACAGCCGATTGATGCTCCATACCAGTATGCGAAGCATCGATTAGTTGATAACCATCTTCATAAAAAGGATACGGTCCGAACCAATATTCGAAACTCTTCAACATTTTATGAACCTGATCTGGCATATAGGTTTTAGCCTTTGGTAAATTGTAATCCAAAACCCAATAATTCAAATCTAAAGGACCTTTTTCACCTGCATATTTTTCTTTAAAGTTTACATATTTTCCAATGTAAGGAATGATGCAATAGTTACTAATCGGATTTTCTACATTGTATTTATAAGTTGCTGTACCATCATTGTTATTCTTTTTGAATACCAAACGACCATTTCCGATTGCAACAAGCGTATCAGGAACTGTCATTGTTAGCGAAGCACCTTTATCTGGCTCATCACTTTGATGATCTTTATTCGGATACCAAACAGAAGCACCCAAACCTTGACAGGCAACCGTCATCCAGGGGCGAGAAAGGGAATCAGTTGTAAAAATGAAACCGCCATCCCAGGGTGCTCTTTTTGCCTGATGCACCTTACCATGATAAAAAATATGAACATTATTTTGTGCCGCTAATTTTTGCGCAGGAACATGCACATACCAAACGCTTCCATTATGCTCAAACTTCAGCTTAGAAGACTCATTATACACCACACTATCTATAATTAATGGCTCTTGCAGATCGATTTGCATACGCACATTACCACTATTGGCTTTAACCACTTTGTATACAATTTTATTAGCACCAGTTATGCTTTTATCATTGTAATCTGGTTTTACCGAAAGCTCATAACGCTGCACATCCCACCAGGTACGCTCAGGCGTTAAACTGCCTCTTAAAGTATCTGCAAGCTTATAAACTGGCTTTTGTTCTTGAGCCTTAATGATGTTTGAACAGGCCACTAGCATCATTAGTAATGTGATGTGAGATAATATTTTCATGTATTTATTTTTAAAAAGCTTCGTTTCTAATGGCTTCAATTTCGGTGGTTGTTAAAGCAAGATGTTTACCTAACATGCGATGGCTATTTTCAGTAATCAGGAAATCGTCTTCTACCCTAATCCCTGTAAAATTTCGGAATTGTGCTAATTTATCGTAGTTAATAAATTCTGTGAACTGCCCCTCTGCTTCCCATCTGTCAATTAATTCGGGAATAATATAAATTCCAGGTTCAACGGTTAAAACATATCCAGTTTTCAAAGCCTTACCTAATCTTAAAGATTTAAGTCCGAATTGGCTCGTATTTTTTAGAAGCTCGCCTGTATAACCAACGTATTGTTCGCCAAGGTCTTCCATATCGTGTACATCAAGCCCCATCATGTGACCAGTTCCACACTGAAAAAACATCGCGTGTGCGCCTGCTTCAACTGCATCATCGATATTACCTTTCATTAAGCCCATATCTTTTAAACCTTGTGTCAAAGTTTTACAAGACGTTAAATGGACATCGAAATAACGTACGCCAGGTGCCAATAAATTTTTAGCATTGGTATATGCTTCCAGAACTACATCATAAACATCTTTTTGTTCAGCTGTAAATTTTTTAGAAACAGGAAAAGTACGTGTTAAATCGCCCGCATAGCCCATTGCGGTTTCCACACCCGAATCGTTTAAAACCATTTGCCCTTCTTGAAGCTGGTTGCCATGATAATGGTTATGCAGAATTTCTCCACGAACGGTTAAAATAGCTGGATAAGCCAAATTCCCACCAGAAGCAAGTGCAGCTTCTTGAATTTTAGCGGCAATTTCGCGTTCGTACATTCCTGGTTTAGCATACTGCATAACCATTAAATGAATATCTGCAGATACAGATGCGGCTTTATCCAGTTCGGCAATTTCTTCACTTGATTTTACGGAGCGTTGTGCAACTACTGCTTTAATAAAAGGCACTGAAGCTGAACTTTTAATTTGTGCTACAGAAAGATTAAACCATGTAGAAAGTTTTATTTGATTTTCTGCACGATATGGTGGTAAAAACTGAACATTTCTATTCTGTTGCTGGTATTTTTTCAAATATACTTCCAGTTGCGCGGACGGCAATAGATCCGTTAATCCCGCATCTTCACTTTTTTCTTTCAGTGTTTTCTGTCTGCCCATCCACACAATATCATCAATACTCATTTCGTTGCCGAAAATGATTTCTTTACCTTCATCTAAATCGATAATCGCTGCAAGTGATGGTTCGTTGACTCCAAAATAATACAAAAAGGTACTGTCTTGCCTAAAATGGTAAGTATTATCTTTGTAATTCATCGGGCTTTCTTCGTTACCCAAAAAGAGTAGAATACCTGAACCCAACTTTGATTTTAAAACTGATCTTCTCAGAATGTAAACTTGTTTATCGAACATATTTTTTTCTGTTAAGCAAATATCCCGATTGTATTATTCATCTAATAACCTTTAAAATGAATAGCTAAAATATGGGTTGTATCTGCGAATAATAAGCTATGATTGTGGTACAAAAATCGCAAATATTTTATTCTGAAAGTTAAATAAGGGTAAAATATGCATAATACTGGCAAATTATAGCATTTATTGAGATTAAGCATTTACCTAATTTGCTGTGCTATTCATAGTGGCCTTTTAGTCATCATATAGTTTTAAAATTAAACTGTTCGATAGATAGACGAGAAATGCCAATACATAAAAAATGTAATGGCTAAAGAAAATTTTTTAACCATGAAAAAAATCATCGCTGCGATTATTCTAAACCTTTTTGCACTTCATTATGCTTTCGGAAAAGATTATCAATTGCAATCGCCAGACAAACACATTACCATTAAAGTAAGTACCGATAGTAAAATTTACTGGAGCATTTTCTATAAAAATGACATCATTTTACAGCCAAGTCAACTAGCTCTTAACCTCAATGGGAATATCCAGCCGGGAATTAACCCTGTTTTATTGAAGCAAAAATTATCGGGCGTAAATAAAAACATCACCGCAGTTATTCCTGTTAAAAGCAAAATAGTGGAGAATAACTATAATGAACTTAAGCTCGATTTTAAAGGTGGATATAGTATTTATTTCAGGGCTTATAATGATGGTGTGGCGTATCGTTTCGAAACAAACTTAAAAGAAGAACTAGAAATTAACACCGAAACTGCCGACTTTGATTTTGGCAATAATAGCCGCGTCTTCTGGCCACAAGAAAGCGACCCAAATTTCCTGTCTCACTTTGAAAGCCTGTATAAAGATTCTACCATTAATGCTTTCAACGATAAGCAGCACTCCGCTTTACCGATGTTAGTTTACGCAAAATCGGGTATTAAAATGTTAATTAGTGAAGCTGATTTATACGATTATCCAAATATGTTTCTTTTTGGTACAAGCGGAAATATATTAACTGCAGGATACCCAAAGAATATCGCCGAAAGTGTACCTGTTCGCGATAGAGGCATAAAAATCACTAAACTTGAAACACATATTGCCAAAACAAAAGGTACCAGAAAATTTCCATGGCGTAGTATTGCTATTTGTCCTGAGGATAAGGATTTGCTGGTAACTAATCTTACATACAAACTTTCTTCGCCATCGATAGTTGGTGAAACCAATTGGGTAAAACCCGGAAAAGTAGCCTGGGATTGGTGGAATGACAACAACATTTATGGCGTAGATTTTAAATCGGGCATAAATACCAAGACCTACAAATACTACATAGATTTTGCTGCCAAGTTTGGTTTGGAATATATTATGTTAGATGAAGGCTGGACAAAAACCACTACCGATTTACTTCATACAACTGCTGACATTAATTTGCAGGAAATAATTGATTATGGTAAAACAAAAAAAGTTGGTGTTTGGTTATGGACTTTATGGGGCCCGTTAGACCTTGATATGGAAAACATTTTAGCAACTTACGCTAAATGGGGAGCGGTTGGTATAAAGGTTGACTTTATGGCCAGAGCTGACCAATACATGGTAAACTTTTATGAACGAGTGGCTGCGACCGCAGCGAAGCATAATTTAATGGCTGATTTACATGGCGCTTACAAGCCCGTTGGTTTAAACCATAAGTATCCAAATGTGCTGAGCTATGAAGGCGTTCGCGGATTGGAGAATAACAAGTGGAGCGCAGAAATAACACCAGCTCATAATGTTACGCTTCCATTTATTAGAATGGCCGCCGGACCGATGGATTATACACCCGGTGCCATGATTAATGCAAATAAAAAGGATTTCAGCATTGTGTATAGTGAGCCTATGAGTATGGGAACAAGAGCGCACCAGGTGGCCATGTATGTGATGTATGAAAGTCCTTTACAAATGTTAGCAGATAATCCTTCTAATTATTTAAAAGATTCCGTTTGTACTGAGTTTATTTCGAGAATACCGACCACCTGGGACCAAACAATAGCTATTGATGGGAAAGTTGGCGAATACGCTATTATTGCCCGTAAAAAAGGCGACAAATGGTACATATCTGGAATGACAGATTGGAATGCCCGAAATTTTAAAATTGATTTACCTTTCCTCGATAATAAGACTTACCAAATGGATGTTTTAAGCGATGGTATTAATGCAGACAGACATGCTTCTGATTATAAAATCAGTCACGATAAAACCGAAAAAGGTAAAACCATTACAATAAATCTCGAAAAAGGTGGTGGTTGGTGCGCTATACTTACGCCACAATCGTAACTAAAAATAGAATATTAACCAAGTCACGTATCTTCAAAATGGTTAGTTTTTCAAAAAGCATCATTTCTAGCGAAGCCGAGAACCGAAGCTCAACGAAGTTAAATCCATTAAAATAGTAAACAAATTGAAAGGATTTCTCTATTAGCCTACCATTGATGCTAATTGTTACTCATTAATTTTAACCATTTAAGCTGCTCCATGGTCTGTGTCTTCACAGAGCATAATCACTCATTCACTTAGTTTACTTATTGTCAATGTCATTTATATTGATTTTTATGAAATAAATTAACCCACAGCTCGACAATTACCATGCAGCTTATCGGTTGTTTATTTTCATTAAACACCCCGTTCTGCGACCACCAACGGGCGGGGTGTTCTGAAGCAATTGTTTAGCTTTTTATAATTACAAATAAGAATCGAACTTAGGTTATCAAGTTGCACTCCAGTCGAAATGACGACTTAATTAAATGTTAAACACCAGACTGTGAATACTACATTTAAGTTATTAGCAGTGATTAAAATATCCTAAACCGTATTGCAGCGGAATACCCCGCCGAACTTTTTCTGTTTTATTTTTATGCAGAAATTTAGTTTTACCGCAGACTTTGGCGGGGATACAGCGGAAAGACGGGCTGCTTTAACCGATGAAATTCTACGGTACCTTTTCTAAGAATTTAAGTGCAATAAAAAGCCCCACAAAAAAAATTGCGAGGCGTGTTTTTACGTTGTAATACCTTTAATGTTGAAGCACAACTACAGTATTTTGTGTTGATGAAAGTGTAATAAGATTTGCACCACGTTCTTTTACTGCGCTGCTTTTTAGGCTGTAAGTAACTGCATTTTTTAAAATAGCAGGCTGCGAATACCTCAAAACCGCAGTTGGTGTATGACTATCGGCTTTATTTAAGCTAAGGTTGATTTCTCCAGTTAATGTATTGTATGTTAACAATTCAATCGTTCCGGCATCAAGCGTAATCCATAAACCTGCAGGTGCAACATAAACCGAAGATTTTGCCGCCGTAGTTAAATTGATTTTAACAATATTTTTAGTTTCGGTTACGTTGCCACCAAAGCCAAGCCAACCAAATTCATTGTGTTTAAGCAGATAAGATGACGTATTTACAGCATAGCCGAAAAAGCCCGAACCGTAATCGCCTGTTATACCATCATTTTTTAAGGTTGAAGGATAAGCATGGAAAGCGGCAGGCGCAAAACCATCTTCTGTGATATTAGAAATAGAACCCAATAAACCGCCATAACCTGTACGCAAAAGATAAAAATCATCAGGATTTTTGCGGTAATTGGTTAATACCGGAATGGCGTTTAGTGCAGAACCATAGTGATGAATCATGCGCTCGATACGAGAAAGTTTGCCACCGTAAAGGAAATCCCAGTAACGACGAGCATTACCGTTGTAAGCCCAATGTGGCACTACAGGCATATAAGCAAGTATAGCATCAAGCGTAGCTTTGGCTTTATCCTGATAACCGAAATAATCAGACCACATGTAAACTTCTTCCTGACCGGTAGAATCCCAAGGCATTTCGCTACCAAAAGGATAACTTAAAGAACGCCAGTGGTCGGCACGTTTTTTCATTTCATTTTCTAGGCGTGATGCTTCTGTAGTTAAGCCTTCGTTTTTAAGATCGGTTAAAATGAGGTAGAAAATTGTACCCTCCATTTGGCCAAATTGTGCATAGTAAGGCGCAATATTAACCATTGCCATACCTGTTTCGGCCGCATTTATTAAATGTTCTTTCCAGGTATTTTCTGTTACAAAACCCTTATAATTTCGGGCAAGACGATACATAACCCAATGTGCAGCGGCAACGTGAGGATAGTTGTAAGAACGGCCAAGATCGTTAGCTTCTTTTTTAGGCCAGGCTGCCCAGGTTTTAAAGTTAACATCTGTAGCATAAGTTCCTTTAGGCATAGAATCAGGTTCGTAATAGAAAAGACTTTTTCTAACACCGTATTTTTTAGGGCCATCTTTAAGCTGAATTCTGTTAAACATAACAGAATCTACAAACATTTGTAATTTATCTATTTCCGCTTTTTCGGGCTGAACGAGTTGTTTCATCATGGCCCCCAACCATGAACCAGCGCCACCTTCATCACTTAAACCGGCAATCCATGCACGACTATCCTGAACAACCTGTTGTTGCTTTTCGTAATCGTAAGTAATTGCTGAAGGACTGCGTTTAAACACATCATTTGGTTGATTAAACCACTGTTTTGTGGTTAAAAAATTACCATAGCTTGCAATTACTTTACTTTCTGGCTGAATTATTTTATAGCTGATGCTCTGCTCTAAGCCATCCTCATAAAGAATATTTAATCTGGCCCTGCCCCATGTATTGCCTTTTATGGCATAACTTTTCCAGCCGTTTTTTGTGTTGCCTAAACTTTTAATGGTTAAAGAATTAGCCGGAAACATGGTTAACGACTTAACTTTTTTAGCATAATTGATAAACAATTTCGCGTCAACATCTTGTGGTAAAACGTAACCAGGAACAGACATGGCAACTGGCCTTTTGTTTTCGATAAGTTTGGCTTCTATATTTTTAGCTGTTCCCGAAAGGATAAATTGCAAACCATAAGTTTTGGTTTCACCCGGTTTTATGATAATTGACGTTGGCTTGTTCCACTGTTCAGCAGTTTTCCATTCGTTTTCGGCATAAGCTTTACTGTAAACCATCCATTCGTAGAAACCTTCGAAGGCAATACCACGCGGGGTTTTATCATCGTTAAGCGGATTGTAAGCTTCGAAAGGGGTTTTGCCAACGGGCGCTACGATGAGCGATGGCGCATGACCGCTTAGACGAGTAACTTGCAAATAGCCAGCATCCTGACCAATATAAGGATCGTAAAAAACATTTTTTGCATGAGTTTGTTCCAACGTGCGCCCTTCGAGAATGTTATCAAAAATCATCGGAATGCCCAAGGCGCCTATCTCTACATTTTTATCGCTCTTATTTTTCAATTTGAAACTAAGCACCAATTTGCCTTGCTGTATTTCCCAAATTCTGGTAACCTGAAGTGGAATTGATGCTGGCAAAGTTGCAGCAAGATCTGCTGCAGATAAAGCCTTAGAAATATTAATACTTTTTACCGGACTACGTTTTGCAGCGGTACTATAACTCTCCCAATTTTCGGTGCCAGCACTGCGTAATTTAAGGTTGATATCGCCGAGATGATAAAGTCCATCTGAGCTACGAACTTTTAAACTATCTGATGGAGCAAAATCGAAATCTTTAACCGTCTTAGGGCGCAAGCTCGCTAAAGTTTGCGACGATTTAACCAACTTAAGATTAAAGCCCCCAGCATCGTAACTTAAGAAACCATTTTCTAAACCAAGGGTTGATGGTTTCTTAGCCAAAGCGAGCCAAGTCGATTGGGCGAAAACTTTTACATTACCAAAAAAAATAAAGGTAAAACATAATAAAGCTGCGAAATTTAGCGCCAGATTCTGATGGTGCTCGTATTTATATTTTATTAGCATAATTTAATATTTACACCTGCAAAAGAGCTTATGCGGGTCATACAACCAAAAGTATAATTTAAAAAGCAAAGCAAATATGATTTAGCTAAACATGCCAAAATTGGTAAAGAATTGGTGTATTTATGGCAAGTGCTGCGAGTCGCTTCAAATAGTTTTTCAGGTACAAAAAAAGGATACCCGGTCAAAGGTATCCTAATCTTCATTACTAACTTAAACTTAGTTAATTAACATCCCACCATAACCTATCGGTTAATTTTGCCTTTTGCTGTGGCTGTGGGTTTGCTGTAATTTCAGAATTTGGATATAAAACTCTTCTAGGAATATCTGATAATGCATTTTTAACTTTTGCTAAAACTGGAAATCCGGTACGGCGCCAATCGGTATAATTTTCTGGATTAAGATAATTAGATATCGACTTTTCTTCGATGATTAAACCCAAAGCATTTGCAGAAGTTAGTGTTCCTCTTGAGGCTATATAAGTATTCATATCGGCTGTACTTACGCCTACTTTTATCATGTGTTGTTTTACACCTTCTTGATAAAAAGGTTGCGCTGCTGCAAAACCAGAAACCACAAGCGTTGCTTCGGCTTTAATGAATAAAGCTTCTGTGTAATTTACCAAATAGTTATTGGCATTTGCACCTGCATAAAAATCAGAAGGGATTGAGTAAGACTCTAAACTTCCAATATCCTCCAGACCAATTTGTCTGCCTGTAAATAAGCCAGTTTGCTTAGCGGGTTTAACCATTTTGCTTAATCTCGGGTCGTTTCTGGTTGTAAAATTATTTACGAAAGTATTAGCAAGCACAAGAGTTGTACCTGGTAAAAAATTCTGCTGCCAAGGGTTTTCAGCACCTGCAGCACCACTGAAAGCAATTTTAGCATCATCATCATTACTTTGTATTCCATTGGTTAAGGCCGTTAAAGCCAGTTGTGCCTGAGCTGCCGGAGTTGTGCCTGGTGCTTTACTTAAATGCAAATAATAACGAGCTTTTAAAGTGTATGCCAGTTTTCTCCACTTAGCCATGTCGCCAGCATATATATAATCATCACTACCCGGTGCAAGTCCGGTGTTACGACCAATATCCGCAATACCTTCATCAAGCAAAAGCTGTATCTGAACATAAATTTGTTGCTGACTATCGTAAGTTGGGTTAGCAACATCTACACCCATAAAAGCTTTACTGTATGGAAGATCTCCCCATGCATCAGTTGCATAACCTAATGTGTAAGCGCTTAAAATTTTAGCTATCGCCGAATATTTAGAATTACCACTAGCTGCTGCTTTTGCTTTTAATAGATTGAGGTTATTAAGTGTTCTTACATAAACATTGTTCCAATCGCCATCCATGTCTACGTTGTACATAAGGTAAGTACCAAAATTTGGTGCGACCTGATTAAGTGCCGCTACCTGTAGGTATTGCTGCAGTATCAAACTTAAGTTTCCATCGCCACCTGCATTGATATTCTGTGAAACCAGCATTTCAATTGGAGGCAACATTAACGATTCTTTGACATCAATCGGTCGGTTAGGATCGTCATTTACATCTATGTACTTTTTGCATCCGGCAAGAACTACCATAAAAGCAAAACCTAAAATAAAATATATCTTTTTCATGTTATTTCTTTCTAATTGTTATTGCCTATAAAGTTAATTTTAAACTAAAGTCGATAGACCTTGACGTTGGGGTTGAGAACGAATAAATACCCTGCGATCCATTTGATGAACCGAAAGAACTTACTTCAGGGTCGCCACCTGTAAAGTGAGGTGCATAAATCCAAAGGTTTCTACCAGTTACCTGAAATCCGAGGCTTTTAAATGGTGTTTTCTTTAACCATAATGGTTTCACACTATAACCAATACTTGCGTTTCTTAATTTAACATAGGTACCATCCTGAATTACAGATTCTAAAACGCTATTTGCACGTTGGTAATAAGCTTGTCCAGAAACTGAAACCGTATTAGGCTGACCAGTGGTTGCATTAATACCGTCAACAACACGAGGACCGCGGTCTTCTGTAACTTTGGGTGTACCATAAAAATAGCCATAGCCATCCACATTATTTTGAATATCACCACCTTTTTTCATATCAAAGGCGAAACTAAAGGTAAATTGCTTGTATCTTAAATTATTAACGATACCAGCCATCCAATCTGGATTAATATCGCCAACTATACCTTGCTCATCGGCAGCAAATGGAAGCCCTGTATCATCTGTTAATAATTTACCTGCTGCATTTCTAGCGTAACGGGTACCATAAATTACACCATAAGGTTGGTTAACAAAAATAAAGGTGAAACCATTACCAACCTGAGTAAGATCTTTATAGATAGAAAGCACTTTATTTCTGATTCTGCTGTAGTTAAAAGTCAAATCCCAAGTAAAATTTTCGGTAACTACAGGTTTTGCATTTATTAACACCTCGATACCTCTATTACGCATTGATGCAGAATTTACACTAGTTGAATTAAAACCTGTAGAAGGCGCTAACGCAACCGATGGGATAATGCCATTTTTAGTTTTCTTATCGAAATAAGTAACCTCAACACCTAAACGATTTTTGAAGAAACCTGTTTCTAAACCTACCTCAAACTCATTAATTCGCTCATTTTTTAAATTTGGATCACTTAAAGTTCCGCTAATTAAGAAACCAGATTGTCCTTGATAAGGGAAAGTGATGTTTCTAATCGTTTGAGATTCGTATGGTGTAAGTAAACTATATGGGCCTATACTAGCATTACCAACCGTACTATACGAAAGCCTTAACTTACCAAAGTTCATCACATCAGATAATCCTTTCGAAAAGAAGTTTGAAAAAATGAAACTTGTTGCAGCTGAACCGTAAGGATAAAAACTATTGTCTTTAGCCAATACCGAAGTACCGTCATATCTTCCCGTTAGTGATAAAATTAAAAACTTTTTATAATCGATATTCGATTGTAAGTAAAAACCTATTTTTCGAGTAAGATAGCTCGTTTCGGTAAACTTAACAGTTGATGTAGAACCAATATTATTAAACCCAGGAATGGTAATTCCTAAACCATTGGCATAAGCATTTTGCGAATATGTAGAGATTAAGTTGTTACCTAATAATGCATCGATATTAAAATCTCCAAAACTTTTATTGGCTCTAACAATCAAATCGTTATTATACTGTCTAAAATTTGTGTTATTGTTAACAATTCTTCCGTTAGGATTTGAAACTGATAATAAAGACTCGATATACTTACCTTGCTCCACATAAACATCAGCACCAAAACGCTCGGTAATGGTTAACCAGCTTAATGGCTTATAATCTGCATTAAAAGTTGGCAAGAAACGGTTAACTATAGAAGTTTGGCTAATGTTATCTGTAACCCAATAAGGATTATTTCTGGAGAAACGAAATAAACGTTGGGTTCCATCTGGATTTGTAGAGGGTTGCAAATCATATGAAACCGGAGCCGAGAAAATTGTCCAAACCGGACTTTCAAGCGCATAACCTTCTGGTACTTTTTTATTTTTTGTATTTGCATAATTTAAAGAGAAAGTAACATTCAAATCTTTTACAATCTGTGTGCTAAATTTCCCAAAAAGCGTGTTTCTATCGAAAGATGTTGATGGAATTGTTCCTTCCTGCGCTAAATTTGTGTAAGAAAGAAAGTAAGAACTAAACGCCCCTCCTCCATTAATACCAACAGTATTTGTGTAAGTTTTTCCTGTTTTAAAAAACAAATCAGATTGATCGTAAACCTTTGCTGGCTGGCCATTAATTTTCAACGTATCCATACGAGCACCCCATGAAGTACTTGTTTTTTGATTTTCGCCATCGAAATATACGCCATTAGAGCCAAGTGAGTATTTATTTTGAATTTCTGGCAACAATGGATTTTCCATCGAAAAAGAGGAAGAAAAACTTAAAGTTGGTTTTTTGTTCTGGCTACCGGCTTTTGTAGTAATAATGATTACACCTTTTGCTCCGTCAGATCCGTATAGTGCTGTCGCTGCACCTCCTTTTAAAACGTTAATGCTTTCTATAATATTCGGATCTAAATCTGCAATCCTGTTTGTACCAGGACCAGAGTTCAGGTTACCAGTTTCATCATTATTAACTGGAATACCATCAATTACCATTAAAGCTTCATTATTACCATAAAGAGAGTTCGCACCCCTTATTACAATTCTCGAAGAACTTCCTGGCGCACCAGATGAACTTGTAATTTGTACGCCTGAAACTTTTCCCGCTAAAGCATTTACCAAATTCGGTTCTTTTGACTGGGTAATCTGATCTCCTTTTACCTCTTGCGAACTATAAGTTAAAATTCTTTTATCACGTTTAACACCGAGGGCAGTTACCACAATCTCATTTAGATTTTGTTGATCTTCAGTTAATACAACTGAAATACTACTTTGCCCATTGTTAACAACTTCTCTTGTCAGGAAGCCGATACCGCTGAAAACCAATGTAGATGGATTTACATTTTTAATTGAAAAAACGCCCTGTCCATCAGAAGAAACGCCAGTTGAAGTTCCTTTTATTTTTACGGAAATACCAGGGATTGGTCTCCCCAGTTCATCGGTAATTTTACCGCTAATTAAAGCCGTTTGACCATAAATCTGCATAAAACAGAGCATAGCCATTGTAAATAGAGTAATTTTTAGTTTGGTCATTGTATTCAATTTAGTTATTGGTCAGTCCAAAGCTAGTCTTCTCAAAAACCAAATTGAGCGATGATTTTAACACGTATTAACCAGAAATTAACAGGAATGTTACAGCGCTTTGATATGTAATATCATTCCCTCACTCTTTTTAACTAAAATTTAGGCGCAGAAATTAGGATGCGATTTATGTGCAATTGATGCTTATTTATACTTTTAGATATTGCCAAAACTCTGATTTACTTTTAAAAATCATCAATTTGCAAAAAACCTTTTTTCACAGCGAAAGCTATTACCTGTTAATATTATGTGTTTGTTAGCTAAAATAAACTTATAGATAAGCGCAATTTCCTACTAGTTTTATAAAAATTTAATAAACTAAAAACACAAGGTTTATTACCGAAAAAGATTAAAGTATGAAAATGTATAAAGTATTCCTGCGCATCATCGTTTTAGCTATTATTTTTATTCAGGGTAATAATACAGCTAGTGCCCAAAATGGAGATCAGATATTGGACGGCATTGGTGAAACCGGGATGATTGCCAGATATTTATTTAATGGAGATGTGAAAGACTGGTCTCGGAATAACTTACATGGAAAATTTCAAGGCACAGAAATAACTTTTGTAAATGATAATCGGTTTGGAAAAGTTTTGTCGCTCTCTGGAGAGGAAAATTCTTTTATTACCTTACCAGGAGAAACCTTTACAGATTTAGAGTCGATTAGCATATCGGGATGGTTTTATTTACGTGCGGATAAAACTGGCCAGCGTTTTTTTGATTTTGGGAAAGATGCTACAAAACATTTTTTTGCGGCACCTGTTGGCACTACTATACAAAAAGGTTATCAAACGTTGATAACAAATGAAAAAGGGAATAAAAATGGGGCAATTTCTTCGTCCATAGAATTAAATAAGTGGGTTTATATTACCGTTGTAATCGATATTCCCTCGAAAACCATGATTAGCTATGTGAACGGTAAACCTGTGAGTGAAGCCAAAGATATTCCTGCTGAATTAGCCCCGGTACTTAGTCAACAAAAAGGAGATAGCAAATTTCTGTATATCGGAAAATCTTTGCTTAAAGGCGACCCCAACCTTAATGCAATGATACATGATTTTCGTATTTACCGAGTTCCACTGAGTAAAAGCCAAATTGCTGGAATATATAAAAATTCGTTTAAAGGAAATCAAGAAAGTGCAGTAAATGTTGATAAACGCGAGGATAATTTGCAACACTTTGATGCAAACCAACCGCAGCTCTATAATGCTTATTTAGTAAAAGTTAACGATGTTGAAGTTGAGACAGAGGTAGGAAATTTACCCAGATTACCAACTTTAGTACAGGGAACTTATAAAAACGGATTTAACGGACCAAAAGTTCGTGTGCTATGGCCCGCTGATGTAGATAATAATGCGGTTCTCAAACCTGGAAAATATACGGTTACAGGCCGCATTGCCGGAACAAACTTTAAGCCTAAGGCATTTATAACCATAAAAAAACCTAACAAGCAAACTGCTCCTTCTTCTAATCTTGAAGCATTTGATTTAAATCAAGTTACGCTGGACGACGATGCGATGGGGCACGAAACTAAATTCATCGAAAATCGAGATAAGTTTATAAAAACCTTATCCAAAACAGATCCGAATTCATTTTTGTATATGTTTCGTCAGGCTTTTGGCCAAAAACAACCTGCTGGAACAAAGCCTCTTGGAGTGTGGGATAGTGAAGATACTAAATTAAGAGGTCATGCTACAGGACATTACCTTACGGCAATTGCACAAGCCTATGCTAGTACAGGATATGATAAAGCGCTTCAATCAATTTTCCAGCAAAAGATGGAATATATGATAAACACCTTATTTGAGCTATCACAATTATCAGGAAAGCCAAAAACACCCAGCACAACCAATGTTTACGATCCTACTGCTGTTCCGTTTGGTCCGGGAAAATCAGAATATGATTCAGATATAAGTGAAGCTGGAATTCGCAATGATTATTGGAATTGGGGAAAAGGATTTATAAGTGCCTATCCTCCAGATCAATTTATCATGCTAGAAAAAGGCGCCAAATACGGAGGGCAAAAAAACCAGGTTTGGGCACCTTATTACACTTTGCATAAAATTTTGGCTGGTTTAATAGATGTTTACGAGGTGAGCGGCAATAAAGAGTCTTTAGAAATAGCAACAAGTATGGGCGACTGGGTTTATGCTCGTTTAAGCCAATTACCGCAAGAAACACTTATCAAAATGTGGAATACCTATATTGCCGGCGAATACGGGGGCATGAACGATTCTATGGCTCGATTGTATCAGATTACTGGTGATCAAAAATATTTAAAAACAGCTCAATTATTTGATAATGTAAAGGTATTTTTTGGTGATGCAAACCATTCTCATGGATTGGCAAAAAATGTAGATCTCTTTCGTGGATTGCATGCCAATCAGCATATCCCTCAAATTGTAGGGAGTATAGAAATGTACAATGTTTCTCATAATCCAGAATATTATAAAATCGCCGACAATTTCTGGCAAAAAGCTGTTAGCGATTATATGTACAGCATTGGAGGAGTTGCCGGAGCCAGAAACCCTGCTAATGCAGAATGTTTTATCAGTCAGCCCAGTACCCTTTATGAAAACGGTTTCTCTGACGGAGGACAAAACGAAACCTGTGCAACTTATAACATGTTAAAATTAACCGGCAACTTGTTCCTTTTCGATCAGCGTGGAGAGTTAATGGATTATTATGAGCGTGGCTTGTATAATCATATCCTTGCTTCTGTTGCCAAAGATAGCCCAGCAAATACTTATCATGTATCATTAAGACCAGGTGTTGTTAAACAATTTGGCAATGCAGACATGACCGGCTTTACTTGCTGTAATGGAACAGCATTGGAAAGCAGTACCAAGCTACAAAATTCAATTTATTTTAAGAGTAAAGATAACTCTGCACTTTATGTAAATCTTTATATCCCATCAACGTTGAAATGGAAAGAACGTGATATAACCATTGTTCAAAAAACCAATTTCCCAAAAGAAGACTACACCAGTTTAACCATTAATGGCAATGGAAAATTTGATATTAATGTTCGGGTGCCAGGTTGGGCAACAAAAGGTTTTTTTGTAAAAATTAATGGTAAAGAACAAAAAATTAAGGCAGAACCTGGCAGTTATTTAAAAATAAACCGCAAATGGAAAAATGGAGATATTGTAGAGTTGAGGATGCCTTTCCAATTTCACCTCGATCCGATAATGGATCAGCAAAATATAGCCAGTTTATTTTACGGACCAATACTGCTTGCAGCACAAGAACCGGAGGCAAGAAAAGAATGGCGTAAAATAACACTCGATGCTGAGGATATAAGCAAATCAATTAAAGGTGATCCTGAACAGTTGCAATTCACCATTGGTGATGTTGTTTTCAAGCCTTTTTATGAAACCTATGGCCGTCATTCTGTATACCTTGATGTTATGTTAAAATAATAAATTGGTTTAATTTTCTATACTAAAATTACAGAAGAAGTACCAGCTATTTTTGAGATGTTAAAGTTAACTCACCTTCTTTAAGAGAGCTACCTTTAACCTTAAGTATAATATCGCCTGGTATTTTGCCAGACTGCACCAATATGACTAGTTTACCACTAAATAATTTCATAGTAGGTTTATCAAACATTTCCAAAGAGGTTGCATCGCCATTACAAACGGCTTTGAAAGCACCTGCACCCTTTACCTCAAAATTTAATCTTTGTGTGGTGGTTGGGCATGGATTTCCATTTTTATCAACAACAGATGCAGTAATAAAAGAAATATCCTTTCCATCGGCAGTTAGTTCTTTGCGATCTGCATCTAACACGATACGATATGGTTTGCCTGCTGTTGTTTTTGTTTCTTCTGCAACAGCTGTCCCATTTTTATCATAAGCAACTATTTTCAACGTACCTGGTTCATATTTTACATCAGTCCACATTAGCCTGTACCGATTCTGTGGACTAGAATTATTTTTTTTCTGAATCCCTAAACTTTTTCCATTTAAAAAAAGCTCTGCACTATCATAGCTGGTATACACAAAAACAGGAGTAATTTGTCCCTCTCTTCCTTCCCAATTCCAATGAGGAAGCATATGTAAAGTTGGTTTATCTTTATTCCACCTGCTTCTGTAAAGGTAATAACGATCTTTTGGGATACCAGCCAAATCGCACATTCCAAAATATGAACTACGAGAAGGCCAACTTTCATCGTAGGGAGTCGGCTCACCTAAATAATCAAATCCAGTCCATACAAACTCACCGATTACCCATGGCTTATCATCCTGCATTACAAAATCATCGTCTGGCAGGTTCGACCAATCACAACATTCAAAATCGTAAGAAGAGCTTTGGAAATCATCATAAGTTTTATTTTTACCTTTTAGCACAGGGAATTTATAAATCCCACGAGAGCTTACCGTAGATGCGGTTTCAGAGCCTAATAACATCCCTTGCGGAAATGCTTTATAGGCTTCATCATATAAATGCACGCGATAATTAAGTCCGGGAATATCTAGCAATGCCCCAAAGCCAGAAGCCATTGTGGCTTTTACCTGGTCCATCCCAACCGTTACCGGACGTGTAGGATCTTCTCTATGAAATATTTCTTGTAACCATTTTGCCCGCTTTACGCCTTCAGCCCCAAATTGATCGGGTACTTCATTACCTGCGCTCCACATCACAATGCTTGGATGATTCTTGGTTGCCTTTATTAAATTAACGATATCTTTTTCGGCATCAGTATCAAAAAATAAATGGTAGCCATTTTCAACTTTAGGTTTCGCCCATTCATCAAAAGTTTCAGCAAGAAACATAAAGCCAAGTTCATCACATAATTCAAGTTGCTCTAATGATGGCATATTGTGCGAACTTCTGATAGCATCGCAACCCATATCCTTTAATATCATGAGTTGCCTGCGCAGCGCAGCGATATTAATTGCTGTTCCAAGCGGTCCCAAATCATGATGAAGACAAACACCTTTAAATTTACGCACCTTACCGTTAAGACTAAAACCAGTTCCAGCTAAATAACTGATTTCGCGTACGCCAAAACGCGTGGTCACCTCATCTAACAAATTATTACCATTATATAATCTAGATACGGCAGTATATAGGTTTGGGGTTTCAGGACTCCAAAGACCTGGGTTTTGAATCTTAATGTTTTGATCTGCCTGTGTGCCAAAAAAAGTTTTTGCAGTATCGACAGCTACAACTTTCCCTGCTCTATCTAATATTTCTGTAACCAGTTTAGCACCGGCTGTTGTAATATTTGTTTTAATATTTACTTTGGCAAAGGCTTCTGAAACAATTGGAGTTGTAATACTTACTCCCCACTGTTCTATACTTTGCTTTTCTTTAATTATTATATGAACGTTTCGATAAAGACCGGCTCCGGGATACCACCTTGATGACTTTGGCCTATTCTTTAAATGTACTGCTAATATGTTACTTTCTCCTGTGAGAATCTGATCCGTAACATCTATATAAAAATAATTATAGCCATAATTCCATTCGCCAACTTTAATGCCATTTAGATATACTTTTGGCTCACTCATGGCGCCATCAAACTGCAAGATAATACGCTTATCTTTTGCAGAAGCAGGCAAACGAAAAGTGTTTCTGTACCAAGCTTCACCAATATATGGAAGCGCTCCAGTGCGACCAGTTTTTTCAGAAGGCTTTGATTCTCCGTTTTGCTCAATAGCAACCATTTGTTTATCAATTTCCTTATCAAAAGGGCCTTCAATTGCCCAGTCGTGTGGAACAGAAACAGATTTCCATGTTTTATCGCTGAAATCCTTTCTGTATGCGATTTCGTTAGCACCCTTGAAAAATTTCCACCCATCTGTTAGTAATATTTCTTTTCTAGATTGACTAAACAAACTAATAGCTGGCATTAATAATAACAAGATTAGTGATGCTTTTTTGATTCCCGAGATTACTTTCGGATTAAAAAGGAAGGAGATTTTAGAAAGTTTATTTTTCATAAAAAAGGTAAGAAATAGCCAAATAGCATTTATTAATTATCAGCTAATTATACTTAGGGCAGCAAACCATCTATTGTGACAGTTGGTTTCCCATAATCATCAAAGATACCAACTTTGTAACCATTCTGGCTATTATAAGATTGAAGTGGCCAACAGGTTTCGAATCATGTCTTGGTTACATAAAACTTAATAAAATCCCATCATTTTTTGATTGGTCAATTCCTTGTCTTTTCATCCGTCAGAATATCTACTCTCCCTCCATTTTTAAATAAATCGTGAGAAACAAAGTACCCTTTCAAGTCTTTTCCATTAACCTTAATATTAGTCATATCTCGGCCCTTTCCAGGTTTTGAAATGGTTATGTATTTGCCATTACTTGTTCGCCACTTCACCTCATCAAATAAAGGAACAGTTACAATATATTCTGCATCAGTCGCTGAAAAAGGATACAACCCCAAAGCACTAAATACATACCATGAAGACATTTCACCTGCATCATCCATACCACAAAGAGCCAGGCCTTCATTGCCAATTCCATATAAATTGTTTAATATATTATCCAAAATCTTTTGCGATTTCTCGGGCTTTCCGATAAAGTGATATGAAAACGGTGCTTCATGGTCGGGTTGGTTTCCATGGCAATATTGCCCAATCATTGTCTCAACATTTCTGGCAATGTAATTTGGATTCCATGGAACGGTAAATAAGGAATCTAACTTCGATTCAAAGCCTTTTGCACCACCATATAATTCAATCAAGCCCTTCATGTCATGCGGAGCAAAGAACGAAACCTGCCAGGCATTTGCTTCCCTGTACATGTACTCATAATATGGAAATTGCGGATTGAAAGGAGTTATCCAGCTTCCATCAGCAAGTTTACCACGCATAAAACGGGTTGATGGGTCGAACATGTTCTTGTAGTTTTTCGACCTTGCCATTAATATTCTATAGTTCGAAGTATCACCTAGTTTCTTAGCGATTTGAGCGACTGAATAGTCATCATAAGAATATTCTAATGTTTTGGAAACACCCGCACTAGCTTTGGTTTCAACGTTTGGATGTTTAATATCAGGTTCGGAAATGAAACCTTTTGCAATATATTCTTCTATATGGGGGCGTGCACCGCCTGGTGTATTTGCATTCTTTAACAAAATCTGATAGGTGCCTTTGATATCAAAGTTATCGATGCCACGCAAATATGCACCAGCAATAGAGGAAGCACCATGGTCGCCATGAAAAAATGTTGGAATAAAGCCTTTTTTATCACCAACATCTTTCATCGATTTAATAACATCAAGTGTAACATCGGGTGAAATTAACCCCAAAAGCACATCTTTATTGCGATAGGTATCCCATAGAGAAGGTTCTGTATAATACCTGAAATCCGATTTAACTACTTTTCTATTCGCATCGGTATATTCGCCGTTAACATCGCTCCGCAAGGCTGGCCATAAAAACGAACGGTAAAGACAAGAATACAGCATTACTTTTTGCTTTTCCGTTCCGCCTTTTACCTGTATTGAAGATAATATTGTTTCCCACTTTTGAGTCGCCTCTTTCCGAATTTCATTAAATGATTTGTTCCCGATTTCCTTAAGTAAGTTCTCTTTTGCATTTTCTGCGCTTACAAAGGAAAGACCTATTTTAAGTTCCACAGGATCACTATTTCTATTTGCTAGATGAGCAACCGCAAATCCGCTAGGCTTACCTTCTTCAGTTTTATCGAGTTTTTCTATTTTGGTATTTAAAATTGCATAGAAATATACGTTCTCTCCACCCTGAAAACCTTTAATCGCATTACTTCCATCCTGCTCTATGTTCCAGGTTGATACACGGCTGTTGGCTTTACCCATATCGAAAAGTATCTGTCTGTTTATGTTGTTTTTAAATTCATATTTATGAAAACCAGCCCTTAATGTTGAAGTTAAACTCACATTAACATTATAATCATCTAAATAAACTCGATAAAAACCCGGAGCTGCACTTTCATTTTTATGAGAAAATCTGGAACCAAATTTAGCACCCGGATTCGACATTGGTAAAATGGGAATATTGCAGAAATTCCAGTGCCCTTTATTCGTGTGTGTAAATCCGTAAATAATAGAATCTTCATACTCATAACCTGCGCCAGAACCGTATTCAGTTATTGGACTCAACTGTACCATCGCGTTTGGCAGTGAACTTCCAGGAAAAGTTAAGCCCGCCCAGGAACGCCATCCCTCAGGTAATTCGTAGCCTAAAATTTTCGAGTCGGTTAGCGGAGCAGTACCTATAAAGGTGTTTACATATTTGGAGTAGTTAAATGGAGATTGGCTCATCACATTTAACGAAAGCAACAAAATTACAGCTAAACTTAATAGATTTCTCTTAGGGATTTTCATGCTTATTGATATAATTTGGTTGCAAACTCAAATATATAAATTTTTAATATCGAGCATAAAAAGTAGCAGTAACGTTACCCTAAATCGATTTATTTAAAATTAGAATCACGCTGTTGAAGATTTTATTTTTTTGCTCAATCAACTTAGTTGGTTTGAGCAGCCTAAACTTTATTTTTCCTTTTTACAATCAATCAATGGTATGGTAAACCATTTAATCATACCAAGAGCTACAAATTTAGCTTTGAAATCCAATGCACCGAATTACTATTCTACTTCCCGAATCTTGTTGAGTATTCTCTCACATACCAGTTAGACTTTACGGACATTAATGGCAACCAATCCTTTCTTACCTTGCTCGGTCTGGTACTCTACAATATCTCCAGCCTTCAAATCCCTCTCGAGAATTCCCGAAACATGTACGAATAAATCTTCACCTCCAGCATCTTGATTTATGAATCCAAAACCTTTTTCGGCGTTGTACATTTTAACTTTTCCTTGTTCCATTTTGTAATGATTAAAAATAAATGTAGCCAATTGATGCCAGATCCCAATGTAAAATTTAAGAACTATCATTTTCGCACACTTATTTTTTACAGCAATAGATAAATTATCTATTGGCATCTACGAGAGTCAGGTGGCTGTTAATGTTGAAATTGCGTCCCTTTTTTATTTAAAACTGAGGTATTCACCTACATATTGTAAATAGCCAAAATTGGATAAACCATGAAATGTTGACCCCTTGTCGCAAATTTTGAATTGTCCCTAATTAGAGTTAGTAATCAAATGATTGAGTTACAATTTGTAAATGACGAAGAGGGACAGTCATTTTGGCTTTTCTACTCGCTACGTTAAACCAAAAAAACTGAAATTTTAAAACTAAGTCGTTTTTACTGGTTAAAAAAAACCGCAGGAGGTTAAGCCCGTCATAATAGGAATAAATTTAATGGAAACAGACATTACAATTTTTAGCTACTGAGCTCATTGGCGCTATAAGTAACTAGTTTCGGGGCCGTAACTGATAGTTGCAGTTTAGCTTCTGCACCCGTAAAAGTATCAGGTACATTAATCTCTTTTTCATTTTTTTTGCAAGCCACAACGGCCACGGCCAAGAGTACGCATAAGGCGCTCATTTTAATATTCTTTATCATTTCTTTAATATTTATTTTTTTATTTATGTAGGGCAAAGCGAACGATACCTTTTGGGTTCGTTAAAATGCTTGAAGTTTTGTTTAATTAAGTTTGTAAATCAATGAAACTGCAAGTTTTGTGGGGCCAAAATACGTGCGGTGTTCTTTACCAATTTTAGAACCGCAATGAGAACAGTTGTATACCTCATGGTTCATAATGGAATAGCCAACTCCTGCTGAAGCTTCTAGTCCAAATTTTTCAGTAACCATTTCCACATAACCACCTGAAAGGCCCATTCCCCATAGATAACCCTGATACCTGTTTCTATCTAGTTTGCTGCCAATTCTGCCAATCCCTTCTGCGAGCTCGTTCCAAACTACGACCATTGCGATGCAACGGGCAAGTCCGATCAGGATCAAACCGACCATATATTCTGGGTAACCCCTTAAAAAAGTAATGACCAAAAAGAACATCAGAAGTGGTCCGATGACCCAATTCAAAACCAATGAAACGGTAAGCACCTTGGTATCTTTGAATACCTCGCCCATCTTTTCGTATTTCACTTTTGCAAGTGGCGGATACATCATCAGTATCAGTCCGATTGCCAATGGTATATTGGTTGTCCCGCTCGAAAAGGAGTTGATAAGGTTCGACGATGATGGTATAAAGTATCCAATATTTACACCGATACCCATTGCGATGAATATCCACAGGGTAAGATAACGGTCAAGGAAACCAAGTTTTTTTCGTTCAACAACAGGTGCGCAATTATTTGCTGACATCTTACCGCTTCAAGTTTTCGTTAACAAAGTTATGGGTGTACCTCCTTATCATTTCCCTTACCTCACGAAAAGCTTCGATGAATTCTTCATCTGTTCCAATAGCTTTTGCAGGATCTGGAAAGTTATAATGCAGCTTTACCGCATTGGTTGGAAAATATGGACAGCTCTCCCTTGCATGATCACAAACGGTAATCACATAATCGAAATCGATATCCAGATACTCATTAATGTTGTTCGAGGTATGGCCGGAGATATCAATACCATCCCTTTTCATGATTTCAATCGCCTTCGGGTTAACACCATGGGTCTCTATTCCTGCACTATAGATCTCAGCCTTTTCTTCAGCAAAATATCTTAAATAGCCTTCTGCAATCTGGCTTCTGCAACTGTTTCCAGTGCATAACACTAATATCTTCGTCATAAATTTATTTGATTAAATAATCTTGTTACTTCTTCTTTCCAATAGCACTGTATCCCGCCAGACCCCATTCTGTTTGCCAATCTTTTCCCTAATACCAAGGGTTCTGAAACCTGCCTTTTCATGGATGCGAAGGCTACCAATATTTTCAGGAAATACCCCCGCTTGCAGCGTCCATATCCCATCAGCTTCACTTAAAGTTATTAGCTCATTCAAAAGCGCTAGTCCAATGCCCTTTCCTGATCGTTCCGGTTCAACATATACACTTACTTCAGCCACGCCTGCATATACACAGCGTGAAGAAACAGGTGTCAATGCCGCCCATCCGACCAATATTCCGTTGTCTTCGACAACAATCCTGCAACTCTGAAGATGAGAAGTGTCCCAATCTTTCCAAGATGGAGCGCTGGTATGGAAAGTTGCGTTGCCTGTGGTTATGCCTTTTTCGTAAATTGATTTCACAGCAGCCCAGTCCGAAGGCAATAGATTTCTTATTTCCATAACAGGCGGGTTAACAGCACCCCCCACCAGGTGTGCAACTGTTCGCCACACCAGCAAGATTAACCATTCCATTTTTTGGTGTTTCAGGAATCCCACAGGCTTCATTTGCCAGGCAAGCAGTCTGTTTGGCAAGTAAAAGGAAATTCGTTCCATCAAAACCAAGGTCATATTTACCAATGGTTCCAGACTGGTATTCTACTTCTATTTCAAGGTCTTCCATTCCCAATAGCTTCTCGGAAAGTGAAATGATGTTTAGCAGTTTAACTGCCTTTAGGCGGTGTTCGTAATCATCTGCATCCCATAATTGGAAGTTTGCGACCTTTTCATGTCGCACTTTTCCGCCACAGTCGATAAAGTCCTTGGTAATGATACCCACTTCAGTTACGTGGAAATGTTCAGGTACGGTTTCTCCGTTTTCTACTTGGAAATTAACCGCTTCAGCTGTTGCCAAGATTGTTTTGATTTCAGATAGTTTCATATTATCTCTATTTATATATCGTAATTTTACGATGAATTTACTCAAAAAAGGGGCTAACAACAGCCCTTTGGATCAATATAGGAAGCCATAAAGTCGCCAAACAGGCGCTGCAAAAGCGCCCATGTTTTTGGTTCTATACAGTAGCATACTTTTACACCCTCAATCGTTCCCTTGATAATATCTGCATTCTTAAGTTCTTTCAGATGTTGTGAAATTGTTGCCTGCGCTAAGCCCAGTTCTTCAACAAGATCGCCACAGATGCAGGCATTAGCCGATATAATTTGCTGTAAAATCGCAATTCTTGCAGGATGGGCGATTGCTTTCAAAAGAGTTGAAATCTCATTTTGTTCTTGCGTGAATATTTCTGTTTTAGTAAGTCCCATAATTAATATCGCAATATTACGATAAATAAAATTGACTCACAATTAATTAATCGTAATTTTACGAAATACATATACTTAAAATATTGATTATCATATTCTGGAACATCCATAGAACCGAAAATAGATCCAGTCGACCAATTTCTTTGGGCATCATGTTGGGCATCCCCATCGATTGTAGATTTATTTTTAGGGGAATATTTTTCGAGTTTTACAATCTGAGTTGATTTTTTTTTCAGAAACAGAATCCGTTTTTATACAATTTGCTTTTCGAAGATTTTTGCCGTCAGATTTTTCTACTGATAGAGTTTTGGTAGAGTTATCAAACTGAAAAGCAGTTAAATTACTGCTTTTCAGTGACTTTGGGTTACCTGTGGAGAATATCGGATTCGAACCGATCACCTCTTCACTGCCAGCGAAGCGCTCTAGCCAAATGAGCTAATCCCCCGAATTTTTAATTATCGAGTTTGGCAAAAATAGCAAATAGTTTGTCTAAAGCAAATCAAAATTAATCTTTAAATCTGATGGCAAGCAAAAAACAAATTTCAATATTAGTCTTCGATCAACCCAACAGCTCTTTTGCTAAGTAATTCCTGATAAGAATCTACAAATTGCGAAACATGAAATCCATCCATTAAGGCATGATTTGCATGTACAGAAATTGCCATAATTTTTCTTTCATTTTCATCTCTAACTTTTCCGAAAGAAATTTTAGGACAACTGTCTTTATATGAATAATTACGGGCATGAGAAAGCGAGGTGAAATTTAACCAAGGCAGCGCAGAATAATGAATTACATTCTCTCCTGATGAAGATGGAATTAACCCGGTAGTATTTTCTACCTTTTTTATTTCTTTTATCGCATGAGTTTTAAACTCATTAAAATCGTTGTAGAAATCCATATAACCGAAACCAAATGTTCCGTTAGGGCGATTAATTGTGGCCGCAGCATGAACTTCATCATATTTCCAAACTTCACCATCAATAATCCGATAACTGAAATTTTCGATACGATTTGCAGCCATAAGAGATTTATGCAAATAAAGCAAGAAGAAAGAAACGTTATTTTCTTTTGCTTCGTGATAGGTTGATGTGCAATCTACATCGACAGTAACCCCGAAGAACGGTTCTTCGAAAGTGTTAAAAAAATTAAAATGGTCTTTTCTTTGCCAGCTGTTAATATCTATTTTTTCTCTCATATATTTAATTTTGGTAAAATTTCAGACAGGCTTTCCATCTGATAAAAATTTGGATGCTCAATGGTATGTTCAATATGTTCGTGCACCCATGTTGTGTGGTAAGGGATATGAACCGCATGTCCTCCAATATTTAAGACGGGCAAAACATCAGATTTTAAGGAATTACCGAGCATTAGAAACTCTTCCGGCTTACAATCCAAATGCTTTAAAAGCTTTTGATAATCTCTTTCCTGTTTATCACTCATAATTTCGATGTGATGAAAATAATGGTCTAAACCAGATTTTGTTAGCTTACGTTGCTGATCGAGCAAATCGCCTTTTGTTGCAACAACTAGTTTATATTTGCCGAATAACGATTTTAAAACATGTTCAACCCCATCAAGTAGCTCTATTGGTTTATTTAGCATTTCTTGTCCCAGTTGTATTACCCTTTGCATTACTTCAGGCTTTACCTTACCATCCGAAACTTTCAATACGGTTTCAATCATACTCAACATAAAACCTTTAATACCGTAGCCATACAGTGGTAGATTCGCTATTTCAGTTTTATATAATTCTGCTATAATGCTATGGTGCGGTAAAAAATCTTCCAATAAACCCGCAAACTGTTCTTCAGTATCACGGAAATAAGGTTCGTTAACCCAAAGTGTATCGTCTGCATCAAAAGCTACTACACTAATCTTATTATTCATGGTTATGCTTACTTTTATTTCCACAAAGTTAAATCAACCGGTAAACAAACGAAAGGACAATTGTCCTGATTGAAAATATGTTACGTACAAACCTAGCCCTTTTATCATTTATCGAACACTTTTATACAGAAAACGAATACCGTAAAAGCATCACTTTGAAATCATTTCCGGCAGGTTACAGATTTATTGAGCAAGGTGAAAAAATTAGAAATATCTATATTCTTAAAGAAGGAATATCTAAATGCTTTATTTCTGAAGAAAATGGAAAAGACTTTATTATTGAATTTTTGGGTAGTGGTGAAGTTCTAGGGGAGCTTGAAGCTTTAAAGAAAATAAGTTGCCTTTGCAATGTTGAAGCTATAAGCAACGTTATTGCTTACGCAATTCCTGATCATTTCTTTTTTAAATTAATCGAAGAAAACACGGAGTTTACTAAAATATTACTTCAAGAATTATCTACTCGGATAATTCAAACCAGTACCAGAGCATCTTTTCAACAACTTTATACTTTAGAGTACGGTTTATTAAAATTATTAAAACTCCAAACGGATGAGCAGATATCAATATCGAAAGAAGATATGGCAGCATACTTAGGCATTTCGGTTAGGAGCTTTAATCGAACTTTACAGCAGTTAAAAACTAAGAATTTAATAGATACAGCCGATTTTAAAGGTTTATTAGAGAGGTTGGATTAATTGTTTAATGAGCAAACATTTAAAGTATTAAACTGTTAATTTTAGATTGATTTTAGAGATGTGATTTATCATTTTGAGAAATCTTGTTTAATTTTACATCAGTAAAATCCTGGCTTTAAAACCTTAAGAATTATTAAATAAAACCTTTAAAGTTTAAACGAATGAAAGTAGAAGACGTATTTAAAAACAATGAAAAGTGGATTGCTGCAAAATTAGCAATCGACCCCGAATATTTCACAAATTTATCGAAAGGTCAGAGTCCCGAATTTTTATATATTGGCTGTTCCGATAGTCGTGTAACAGCAGAAGATTTAATGGGTATCCAACCTGGGCAGGCATTTGTTCATCGTAATGTTGCCAATCTGGTTAACAATGTTGATTTAAATGTTATGACGGTTTTAAACTATTCTGTTAGGCATTTAAAAGTAAACCATATTGTTGTTTGTGGCCATTATAATTGCGGTGGTGTTAAAGCCGCTATGCAACCAGCAGATATGGGGATTTTGAACCCTTGGTTAAGAAACATACGCGATGTTTATCGTACGCACAAAGATGAGTTAAATGCAATTACCGATGAGGCAAAACGCTATGATAGACTGGTAGAGCTGAATGTACAAGAGCAATGTGTAAATTTACTTAAAACCGCAGCGGTACAAGAGGCAATTACTGAGCGTGGATTAACCGTTCATGGTTGGGTTTTTGATATCAGAACAGGTAAATTGATTGATCTGGAAATTGATTTCGATACAATTCTAAAAGACATCAAAGAGATTTATAATCTATATTAAAATTTCAGTTAAAAATTGACAAATTTCAATTCACACAGTAATTGAAATTTGCCAATTTTTAAATCATCTATCTTCCCATCCAACCGCCATCTACGGTTAAAATTGTTCCATGTACATAATCGCTTGCACTAGAGGCAAGAAATAATGTTGGTCCTTTAAAATCTTCAGGGGTTCCCCATCGTCCCGCTGGAATACGAGCTAAAATAGAAGTGCTTCTTTCCTGATCTTCTCGCAATGCAGAAGTATTATCGGTAGCTATGTAACCTGGAGCAATTGCATTTACATTTACGCCTTTAGATGCCCATTCGTTTGCAAATGCCTTGGTTAGTGATGCAATAGCACCTTTACTTGCCGCATAACCCGGAACTGTAATCCCACCTTGGAATGATAATAATGATGCGGTAAAAATAACTTTACCACTTCCACGGGCAATCATATCTCTACCAATTTCTCTGGTTAAAATAAATGGAGCCGTTTGGTTTACCGCAATTACTTCATCCCACATTTCATCGGGATGTTCTGCAATTGGCTTACGTAAAATAGTACCTGCATTATTAACCAGAATATCGATAACAGTATGTTCAGCTTTAACCTTTTTTGCAAATTCTAAGGTTGCTTCTCTTTTGCTGAAATCGCATTGATAAGCATAAAATTTTCTACCCAAGGCAGTAACCTCTTCTTCTACTTTACTACCCTGAAGTTCTAAACTTGCAGATACACCAATAATATCGGCACCTGCTTCGGCTAAAGCCAAAGCCATAGCTTTACCAATACCTCTTTTGCAACCTGTAACAAGGGCTGTTTTACCTGCTAAACTAAATGTATTTATTGACATTTTTTTTGGGTTATTTTATTAGTCGTGATTTTAATTAAAGAAATAGCTGAGGAAAAATCCTACTTTTCTCAGCTATTTGAATCCGAAAACAAGCTAAGCTTGATTCCACATTACAACAGGTGCATTACTTTAAATCTGGTATTGCACAGTGATCCATATCGCCGTAATCTAAATTTTCGCCAGCCATACCCCAAATAAACGTATAGTTACTGGTTCCTGCCCCCGAATGAATTGACCAGTTAGGCGAAATTACGGCTTGATCGTTCTGCATCCAAATATGGCGGGTTTCCTGTGGTTGCCCCATAAAATGACAAACACTTTGTCCTTGCGGAACTTCAAAATAAAAGTAAGCTTCCATCCTTCTATCATGCGTATGTGCAGGCATTGTATTCCAAACACTACCCGATTTTAATTCAGTCATTCCCATTTGTAATTGGCAAGTTGGCAAAACGCTGTTTACCAAAAGCTTGTTAATTACTCTATGATTAGCTGTTTCTGGCGTACCTAATTCTACAATTTCTGCATCAGCTTTGCTAACCTTTTTGTTTGGGTAAGTGTGGTGCGCTGGAGCTGAGTTAATGTATAATTTTGTTGGATGTGAAGAATCTGCAGATTCGAAAGAAACTTCCTTCGTTCCTTTTCCAATATATAAAGCTTCTTTATAATCTAATTCAAATTTTTCGCCATCAGCAGTAACAATGGCCTTACCTCCAACATTGATAATGCCAAGCTCTCTACGCTCTAGAAAGTAATTTGCTTTTAAATCATCAGGATTTGGAAGATCTAATTTTTTGTCAACTGGCATTGCTCCGCCAACAATATATCTATCAAAATGAGATAAAGTTAAGTTTACCTGATTTGCTTCAAAAACATTTTCTATTAAAAAATTATCCCGCAAAGCAGCGGTATCCATTTGTTTAACTTCTTTAGGACTTTGAGCGTAACGGCTTTCGAATTTATTCATTGGTTAAAATTTGAGATTTGATTAGTGATTTGTGCATTGAGCGAAATCATACATCGCAAATATATTTATACGATATTTAAAAACTCAATTAATACTGAAATTTATAACTCCTTTATCTAAATAAACTATTCTGCACTGAATTGCACAGGTTTGAGTAAAGAAAGAACGGAATTATTTTCCACCAAGTGTAAATAGCAACGTATCCTTTCGACTGGAATGTAGCGAAATGGAGAAATCTTTGAGCCTATACTTATTACAACGTTCAAAGATTTAACTTAGTTGAGCTTCGGTTCTAGACTACTCTAGAAAGGACGAAACAAAAAAGGGAAATGCACTAACATTTAGGTAAGAAAATTAATTATTATATATCTGTACATGGCGAAAGCTTTTTCTATTGTAAAAACTGTATTGTTTTTAACTTATTAAGAACCCTAAAACAGGGTTATCGACTGCTACTAATACAACTGATGATTGTAAAAAAACTTGAAAAGATTTTAAACCTTGGTTATTCGCATTGGTCATAATTATAAAATTTAATCAATGGAATTTAAATGGTTTATACGATGAAAAAGATGATATATTTTTTGCTTTTAGCAATGGTAGTAAATTTTAGCTCTTGTGTTGTAAGAACACGTGCGCCAAGGGCACATTGGGTACCAGGACATTATGAAATCGGTCCATATGGTGGTCGCCATTGGATTAAAGGACATTATCGCTAATGTTTGCAGTTAAAAACTAATTACGGCGCAATAAGATTTATGCCTCTAAAGCAAAACAACTATTCGCTAACTTTGGTTAATGAAGATATACCAGCAATCATTTTCCATTAGCGAACGTAAAAGAGGATTTCATCTAATTACGTCAGAAATTGTTAATGCATTTCCGGAGTTAAAGCAGATAAAAATCGGTATCTGCCAGGTTTTTATTCAACATACATCAGCCTCGCTGACAATAAATGAAAATGCGGATCCTACTGTTAGAATCGATTTTGAAATGTATTTTAATAAAGCCGTTCCAGAAAACGATCCGGATTACGAACACGATTATGAAGGTTCTGACGATATGCCAGCTCATTTAAAATCTGCTTTGCTAGGTAATTCTGTTACCATTCCAATTACAAACGGTAATTTGGCGTTGGGCACCTGGCAAGGCATTTATTTATGTGAGCATCGAAATTATGGAGGTAGAAGAAAAATAATAGTTACGGCCTGGGGTTCGTAATTATACTTTTATTTCAGGATGGTTATCCTGAATAGAATTACTTCCTGTTTCTATTTCTACCTCTTTTGTTGTTACTGCATAATGAGAAGGATGAATTTCGGCGCCGTAAGCAATTGCATAGGCTTTAGTAAACTCTGCCCCGAAATATAAAATTATAGAAGAATAATAAGTCCAAAGCAAAAGAATAACTAATGAACCTGCAGCGCCATAAGTGCTCCCTACATTACTTGAGCCTATGTAAAATGAGATACCAAATTTCCCAATCATAAATAAAACTGCGGTAACAATTGAACCAGAAATTACATCACGCCACTTTATAATCGCATCGGGCAGAACTTTAAAAATCACTCCAAATATTAAGGAGATAACAACCAGAGTCACAACTTGATTAATAATATAAAAAACGACTACAGAAACATCTTGATACCTTGCCTGAAGTCGGGAACTAAAAGCATCTAAAACTGAAGTTACTGAGAGTGAAACAAGCAGTAAAAATCCCAGACTTATAATTACCGAAAAAGATAGAAAACGATTTTGAAGCATTTTTAACCAACCTCTTTTTGGTTTGGGTTTTAATCCCCAAATGGTATTTATAGAATCCTGAATATCGCCAAATACAGTTGTTGCACCGATTAATAAAGTAGCTAAACCGATTGTAAATGCAACTGTACTCTTACCGTTTAAATATGCTGTTTTTATAATTTCTTGCATTTGAAGCGCGGTATCTTTACCCAAAAACCCTGCTAACTGTTGATAAACTTGTCCTTCAGCAGCCTCTCTTCCTAAAAATATACCACATAAAGAAATGATTACAACCAATAATGGAGCCATCGAAAAAACGGTATAATAAGCTAAAGAACCACTTAATTTGGTTACTTTATGATTACTAAAACCACTAAATGATGCTTTTAAAACTTCCCAAATTCCTTTAAAAGATATTTTCTTTTTATCTAAATGCTTCGGCTTATCCATAAAATTATAACCGCAGCTTTGGTAATTTTGTTTGAAAAGTATAATTTAAAATGGTATTTCTTGCCTAACTGGAATTGAAAAACAAAAGGTAGATCCCTTATTCACAACCGAATTAACCCAAATTCTACCATTCAATCTTTTTACAATTTCTGATGAAATATATAAGCCTAAGCCCAAACCAGGGAAAGTGTGTTCTTTGTTCCCGCTTACTCTATAAAACTGTTCAAAAACATGATCTGTTTTTTCCTTGCTTATACCAATGCCAAAATCCTGTACACAAACCTGAACCGTTGTGTTGTGGTCTTCGGTATATATAATTACTTCATTAGCATCGGGCGAGTATTTTACTGCATTTGTTAGTAAATTGGTTACCACCTGACAAATACGCTCCCTATCTCCAAAAATTTCTTTGTTAAAATTTAATTTTTTAACAATTATGTGCTTACTCGAAGTTCTTTGTACATCTTCAATAACCTCTTCAACCATTTCATTAAAATCAAACCCAGCGTTATTAAATTGCAAACGGCCGGCATTAATTTTAGTTACATCAAGCAAATCCTTAATCAAGCTGGTAAGCCTATCAACCTGTTTATTCATTTTCCCTAAAAGATCTGCATTTTTTAAATCGCCAGAACGTTTAAACATTGCCTCCATAACTTGGGCATAAGCCTTTAAACTTGTTACAGGAGTTTTTAATTCGTGACTTGCAATCCCTAAAAAATTATCCTTTTGCTGTTCTAGCTCTTTTTGATGATGAACGTCTGTATTTGTACCATACCATTTAACAATTTTTCCCTCAATATCTTTTAAAGGCAAAGCTCTTACCAGATACCAGCGATAATCTCCATGTTTAGTCATACATCGAAACTCAATTTCATAAGACTTTCCAGTTTTTAAAGCAATCTGCCAAGATTTTAATGCGAAAGGTAAATCATCAGGATGAACTGTATCTATCCAACTCGCCCCCATTGTTTCTTCTAATGTCTTTCCACTCTGATCATACCACCTTTGGTTAATGTAATCTAAATTACCATCTGGCTTACTTGTCCATACAACAGAAGGTACCGTGTTGGCCAGAAATTCTAATTCGTTAACTAAGGCCTGAAGTGCATTATTCTTATCGTTTAAAACTTTTCGGGCATATAATTCTGGGCGCAAATCTCTCGCAATCCCGGCGATAGCAACAGGTATATCAGTAATTTCTTCCCTTATCATATATAGCTGCTTATGAATAGGAACTATCTCTCCAGTCTTTTGATGTAATAACTCTAATTCGCCAGACCATTTTCCCTTTTCGATAAGAACAGGCATAATTTCATTTTTGATTAGCGCATTAGTTTTTGCACTATGATAATCAAAAAGATTACTCTTCACTATTTTATCTTCATCAATTCCTATTAGTTCTACTCCTGATGGATTAATATAAAGTGTATTACCGTTTATATCACAATAATTACAAAAATCTTCGCTACTATCTACAATAGTTGCAACACGTTGTAATTCGGCTCTTGCTCTTAGTTCTGGCCTCAAATCTCTTGCAGTTGCACCCCGACCAATTATTTCGCCTGTTTCTGTATCTTTAATTAAAATATAATTTACGGTACAAGGAATAATTTCTTTTGTAGCAAAGTTTTTAAGGTAAATTGTTCCCTTCCAACCAGATTCCTCACTAATTTCTTTAATAATGTGATTTTGAACCCGATCCAATTCTTCAGGTGTATAAAAATCTCGGGCGCTCATTTGGGTAACATCAGCATCTAAATCTACGCCCAAGAGATTTCTTGAAGCATTATTCATATAAATCAGATTGCCTTGCATATCTGCAACGGTCATATGGTCTGCATTATGACTTACCAAACTCATTAATTGCTGCTCCCGCTGCTTTCCAATAACTTCATTTGTAATATCTTGTGCAATACCAGCGAATCTATAAGCTACCTTTTCATCATTAAAATAAGCTTTTCCTTTGCAATGCACCCATCTTAATTGGTTGTTTTTTGCATTAACCGTTCTAAACTTAATATCATAATAACCCCCGTTTCTGGGATTAATAGCCGCTAAAACAGCTCTATTAACCCTCTTTTGATCGTCAGTATGAATACAACTTAATACATCTTCATACTTAATTTCGCCCGATTCGGCAAAGCCAAAAAGCTCTTGGCAACGACCATCCCAATTTACTCTATTATTTATTGGGTCTAAATCCCAGGTTCCTATACCTGCAGATTGAAGGGCAAAAGCTAGTCGTTCCTGTGTTTCTGCAATTTCTTTTCTTGCTGCAACTAATTCAGTTAAATGTGCCGCTGTATTTATAATGGCATAGGTATGTCCATCGCTATCTTTTAAAGGCTTATAAGTAAAAGTGAAATAAAAGGTTTGCAGATTACCATTTATAATCAAATCTGCTTTCGATTCTTTAGCATAATAAGTTTCACCAGTTTCAAAAACATTATCTAAAATACCGAAAAATGGTTGTCCTTCTAGCTCTGGAATTGCTACTTTTAGTGTTTTACCAATTACAGAACTATCTTTGCCCCACAAATCGAGCATTGCCTGATTTGCAATACTAATAACCATATCTTTCCCCTTGTAAATTGCAGTTGGCATTGGCGATGCATCAACAAGAGAATTAAACCTTTCTTGTTCAGAGTAAAGTGCTATCATTAAATGATGAGAAAATTTATTAAATATAAATAAAATCTAAATCCTGTAATAAGCGTATTTAAAGATTTTTTTAATTAAAATTCAAAAAAAAGGGGCCGTATCATAATTTAATTTTATGATACGGCCCCCTTTTTTTTTGCTTTGTATTTTACGTCTTTGTCCCTTGGCTATTTCGGTTTCAGCAATCG